>JAISYE010000039.1 GCA_031297485.1 Clostridiales bacterium | reverse complement strand
CATAGACTGGGTAGAAAACGGCATACACACGGTAGAGGACGCGAAGGAATACGTGCGGCTGTTTAATACGGATTATCGCGAAATAATGAAGGCGTTTGGGATAGGGAGACGGGAACCCGCATCCGCGGAAATAAAATATATGCAGGAATGGCTTATAACCCACGGACTGCCCCTTGAAGTAATCTTGGAAGCCTGCGACAGGACTGTAATGCAGACTAACGGGCCTAATTTCCCATATGCTGACAAAATAATCGCCACCTGGCGCGAGACAGGTGTACAGACTCTGGAGGACATTAAAAAGACTGACGAGGAGTTTACCTCCGCGAAGAAAAAATCCGCAGACAGCGGGGCGGCGGCACGCGGCAAGCCGGAAAGCAAGGGAAAGAAACAAAACAGGTTCGCGAACTTTGACCAGCGCGAATGGGACTATGCAGAAATAGAAAAGACAGAACAGCAGCTTTTGGAAAACGCGGTAATGTCTTAAGGTGTGTTTGAAAATTCCTTAAAAAGCGCGAAATTTCGGGTAAAACCGCTGCAATAATAGTCGAGCTTGCTCGACGCTTCGCGTTGCGTCAAGCAAGCTTGACTATCGGAATCCAGTTTTCAAATACGTCCTAGATATCTTAATAAGCAAGAAAGGAGGCCGCAATGAGCTACGGAAATGTGTTTACGGAAGTAATGCGGCAGTACGAGCGCGACAGGAACAGGGCGCGCTTGGAAAGCGAAAGGCGGCGGGACGAAATATACAGAAAAGCGCCGCAGGTACGGGAATTAGAGGAGAATATATCAAAGGTTGGAGTCGCGCTTATGCGGGCGCTGCTGGTAAACGGCGCGCACAGTCCGGAAACCGATGAGTTTAAAGCGAAACTGGCACGCAGTATTGCGGCAAAGCAGGAACTACTGGACAAGAACGGTTTTGCGGCGCGCTACGAAGAGACGTATGTATGCGAAACATGCCAGGACACAGGCTATGTGGGCAGCGCGCAATGCCATTGCCTGCGCCAGCGTTTAATAGAACGCCACTACGACTTATCCAACGTAAAACTCGCCATAGCGGAAGAGAATTTTGACACTTTTGATATAAGTTACTATGACGCCCATGTGAATAAAGAGGAAGAAAGATCGCCCCGCGCAAATATTGAGATAATATACAAAAATTGTAAGGAATTTGCCAAGAGTCTGGAAACGAATTCAGGCTTTTCACAAAGCGCGGCGCCAGCCGACGGCCCTGCCGGAGGCTCCGTCCCAGCCGAAAACCTATTCTTTTACGGCGAGACCGGTCTTGGCAAGACGTTTTTGTGCAACTGCATAGCAAAGGTGGCGTTAGACGCGGGCAGGACGGTTTTATACGTCACCGCGCCGCAAATATTCAAAAAAATAGAGCAGTATCGTTTCAACCGAGAGGAACTGGAGGCGCCGGAAGCGCTGTTCAACATGATATATGACTGCGACCTGCTGATTATTGACGACTTGGGGTCAGAATTTTCTACTGTAATAACCAAGACGGAGTTATTCAGTATATTAAACTCGCGCATAATTGACAAAAAGAGCACCATTATCTCAACTAACCTCAAGCTGCATCAGCTGCAGGAGGATTACTCCGACAGGATTGTATCGCGGCTGTTTGGCCATTATAAAATGATGCGCTTCTTTGGCGAAGATATCCGGCGCAAGAAAAAACTGCGCGCCGCGGCCAATCTGCGGCTTAATACGGGCGGGTGATTGTATGCGATATCCTGCGGTCCAGCTGGTGATACCAGTATATAACGAAGGCGCGGCTGTTTACAAAAACGTGACGGCCATATCAGGGGCGTTGACGGCCAGAGGCGTTCCCCACACGTTTATAATGGTGGACGACGGCTCGCGGGACGGCACCTGGGAGGAGCTTATCCGTCTGAAGCGGGATGGCGCGCCGCTTCTTGCCCTGCGCCTCTCCCGTAATTTTGGCAAGGAAGCGGCTATATGCGCCGGGCTGGACGCTGTTACGGAAAACTATTGTGTTGTTATGGACTCGGACCTGCAGCATCCTCCGGAAATAATACCGCAAATGCTGGACACACTCCTTAAAGGCGGCTATGATTTGGTGGAGGGTATCAAGACAGACAGGGGCCGCGAAAACATTTTGAGCATGGTTTTCGCGCGCGTGTTTTATGGTTTGTTCAGGAGACTGACAGGGGTAGATTTGCGCAACGCCTCTGATTTTAAACTGATTTCCCTGAACGTGGTGCGCGCCTGGCGCGAAATGGGCGACGCCAGCACCTTTTTCAGGGGCATGATAAACTGGGTTGGGTTTAAAAGCGCGAAAGTCCCGTTTAAAACCGCTCCGCGCAGCGGCGGCGGGACTAAGTTTTCCTTTATCAAGCTGATTACACTGGCGGTTACGGCTATAACCTCATTTTCAACCAAGCCGCTGTACATTACAATTTTCTTCGGCGCGTGCTTCTTGGCGGCGGCCTTAATTCTCGGCGTGCAAACCTTATATAAAAAACTGTCCGGCACGGCTTTTACGGGCTTTACCACGGTCATACTCCTGCAATTGATTATCGGTTCCATGCTCCTCATAAGCATCGGCACCATTGGAATTTACATCTCGAAAATTTATCACGAGGTAAAGGGCAGGCCCCGTTACATTGTAGCCGAAATTACGGAAGAAGATAAATGAAGTGGGCCTTTCAAAATTCGAAGGGGAGCAAGGAGTAACTGACTCTTGCTATTTTGCCGCCGGCTTGCTATTATAACAATGAACCTAACGGTGATTTCTCCGTTGAAAACTGCATATTAAGGCGTGTTTAAAAATTCGTTAGAGCGCGAGATTTCTAATGAACCGCTGCAATTTTGCGTTGCGTCGAGCAAGGCCGGCTATCGTAATCCAGTTTTAAAATACGCCCCAATGGTGTATCCTTCGATATTTTAAAGGAGAAATAAATATTTGGGTCAGCAGTTGCGGCTGCAAATGTCGCGAGGGTGCGGGTGAACACAGTTCGCCTCTACTATAATTTATAAGCGGATACACCACTAGGCGGTTGTGTCAAGAAATTGCCTTTGACATATAAGTAAGGTATTAGGTCATCTGGGTTCTACCCAGATGCGGACTGAAATAGATATATGTTAACCCTTGCCGAAAACGGTATCGGCAAAATATCCGCGCGAAGGGTCCGGCAAATACAACCCAAAGCGGGCGTGGGAAAGTTTTATAAAATTTTACGTTTTCAAAAGTTCTGCTATATATTCATAAGGAGTTGTTGAGGTTGTTTGTAAATTATTCAAACCACTTGTCGTCTAAATGGGAAGAACGGCAAATAGAGGCGGCGCGGGCTTACGGCCGAATAACGGACGTTCCTTTCCCCATGGTGCCGCCAAGCGCCACGGAAGAAGAAGTAGAGACGCTGGCGAAGGATGAAGCGGCGAAAATAGCCGCGATGCGGCCGGCGGCGGTTTTGTGCCAAGGGGAGTTTACTCTTGTGTTCTGCTTAGTGAGCATACTGTTGCAACAAGATATAACAGTTTTGTCAGCTTGCAGCGAGCGCAATACCGAGGAACGCGCAGGCAAGGACGGAAAAATAGAGACTGTTTACAAATTCAGCTTCGTAAAATTCAGAGAATACAGGATGGTTCAGTGGAAATGAGAAAAAAGAACTTCATTTTTTTGGTCTTTCAAAATTTGGTTGTGGTTCAGAAAAATTATTTCTTGTAATTTTAGCGCCATCATGCTATTTATAATTGCGTGAATCCTGAAGACTGCGTATTATGCGGTTGTGCTAAGGCGTGTTTGAAAATTCCTTAAAGCGCGAAATTTCTAATGAAACCGCCGCAATTTCGCGCTGGAATCTAATTTTCAAACACGTCCTGGTAAGTTAAGACGTGAGTATAT
>JAISYE010000038.1 GCA_031297485.1 Clostridiales bacterium | reverse complement strand
ACCGGCGTTATGGGCGCCAAGCCGGGCAACCGGTTCGACCCCCAGGGCAGCGCCGCGAGAGCGGAGGCCAGCGCCATCCTGCGCCAATTCGCCGCGCTTGGTCATTGACGAAGGCGCGGCGCGCGGCTGGGTACAAAACGACAGCGGCCAGCGGCAGCACATTAATACCCGCGGCAAGCGCGTCACAAGCAGCTGGCTCGGCGCCACCGAGGGCAACAGGTATTGGTTTGACGATAAAGGCGTCATGGTTTTCGGGAAGTGGGCGCGGATCGAGGGCAAATGGTATTACTTCGGCGCGGGCGGCAAGCTCGCCGTCAGTACGGCCATCGACGGGTACGCCGTGGGAGAGGGAGGAAATAAGCAGCATATCTTTCCGCGCGGTTGTATTCGTCAGCTATCACACGAGAGTTTTTCATAGCCGCCAATAACCTTTAAGGTTGGCGGACTAAGAGCAAAAGCCTTCCAATGGCGGTTACGCGATTGGATGGCTTTATCCTTAGTTCCCGCCCTTTTTCCTCACTACAAGCCCGAAACCTGACTAAATAGGGCTTTTCATGAAAACCGCCGCAATGATAGTCGAGCTTGCCCGACGCTTCGCGCTGGAATCCAGTTTTCAAACACGTCTTAATTGCTGAAGTTGTCAGCTTTCGGCGGAGACCGAGCGGCACTAACAGCGCCGGGCTGTTTTTCAAATTTATCCAGTATAACACAACACACGGAAATACAGCCTTGAATTTCCAGTATAAAAATATTTCCTTGGGAAATGATTCTTTCAAGCAATCATATTCGGAGGGATTTTTTATGCTTAACAACAAAGTGGAAATCTGCGGAGTGAACACAGCAAAGCTGCCAGTGTTAAAAAGCGAGGAAAAAAAAGCTCTGTTCGCGAGGATACTGGAGGGCGACGAAGAAGCGCGCCAGCAGTATATATGCGGCAACCTGCGGCTGGTGTTAAGCATTATCCAGCGGTTCAGCAACCGCGGGGAATATATAGACGATATATTTCAAGTTGGGTGTATCGGTCTTATAAAGGCCATAGATAATTTTGACATAAACCAGGGGGTACAGTTTTCTACATACGCTGTACCCATGATAATAGGCGAAATCCGCCGGTACTTGCGTGACAACAACGCCGTGCGCGTCAGCCGGTCGCTGCGCGACACAGCGTACAAGGCCCTTCAGATAAAGGAGAAGCTGCTTAACGAGACCTCCAGGGAACCGACAATAGAGGAAATAGCGAAGGAAATGGACCTGCCTAAAGAGTCCGTGCTGTTTGCGCTGGACGCCATACAGGACCCTGTTTCGCTGTTCGAGCCTGTTTACCACGACGGCGCGGACGCCATTTTCGTCATGGACCAGGTAAGCGACGAAAACAACACGGACACCAGCTGGCTTGAAAACCTGTCACTTACCGAGGCGCTTAAACGCCTTAATGATCGCGAAAAGCTGATTTTGAACCTGCGCTTCTTCCAAGGCAAGACTCAAATGGAGGTGGCCGAGGAAATCGGCATCAGCCAGGCCCAGGTTTCCAGGCTCGAAAAAAGCGCTCTTAACAACATGAAAAAGTTTATTTCCTGACAAACCTTGCAGGGGCGGACACAGTTCGCCCCTACAGAAAAACGCCGCGCTAGCCGCCCTTAAGATGGGGTCAAGGGGCGAAGTCCCTTGCGGGGGTTTGGGGGCAGAGCCCCCAAGGTCTTAATCTTTTGACCTTTCCCTATCCTTAAGTTCGCGCCAATGGGGAGGCCCCCATCCCCAGAGTTTTGGCTAATAAGGTGGACATCATGGCTGATGGTTCAAAAACTATTTGGAAACGCCAAATCCCGTTATTTTTAATGATTGTTCCAGGCTGCCTGTACTTGATCGTCAATAATTACGCGCCTATGTTCGGCGTATTTATCGCGTTCAAAAACATCGACTACGCCAAGGGCATATTTAAAAGCGATTGGGTAGGCTTTTCCAACTTTACCTATTTATTTAAAACCGCCGACGCCTTTGTCATAACCCGTAATACCGTGCTGTATAACCTGGCTTTTATTGTGATCGGCACCGTTACGGGCATCGCCGTCGGCATCATGCTCAGCGAACTGCGGGGCAGCGTTAAGCTGAAATTTTATCAAACCGTGCTCCTGCTGCCTTACTTGCTCTCATGGGTGATCGTTGCCTACATCGGCTACGCGTTTATGAGCAGCGACATCGGCCTGCTTAATAACGCCATCCTCCCCGCCCTGGGCCTTAAACCCATCTCGTGGTACGCCGATTATAAAGTTTGGCCCTTTATCCTGACCGCAGTCAACCTTTGGAAAGGGATCGGATATTCTTCTGTCCTTTACCTTTCCACTATCATCGGCATTGATAAAAATCTGTACGAAGCCGCGCAGATCGACGGCGCGTCTAAATGGCGGCAAATAAAAAATATTACGCTGCCCATGCTGAAACCCATGGTGATCATGCTGGTTATTTTGAATGTGGGGCGGATTTTTAATTCCGACTTTGGCCTGTTCTACCAGCTTCCCATGAACTCCGGCGCGCTGTACCCAACCACCCAAACCATTGACACTTACGTCTACCGGGGGCTGATGCAGCTAAACGATGTCAGCATGTCCGCTGCCGCGGGTTTGTACCAGTCCGTCGTAGGGTTCGTCATGGTCATCGCCGCAAATGCCTTTGTCCGCAAAGTCAGCAGCGAAAACGTTCTGTTTTAGGAGGGTGCCAAGATGATTCAAAGCAGAAGCGAAACAATCTTCCAAGTGGCGATCAACATCTGTTTGAGCTTTATGGTGCTGATGGTGATTATCCCAATCTGGCTGCTTATCGCCGGCTCATTTACGGATGATTCCGCGCTGATCTCCGGTGGTTACGGGCTGTTCCCTAAAGTATTCAGCCTCTCCGCTTACGAGTACCTGATGTTTAAGTCCAAGGATATCTTAAACGCCTTGGGCATCTCGTTCTTCATTACAACCACGGGCACCGCCGCCAGCCTGATAATTACGCCCCTGCTGGCCTACCCCTTGTCTAGAAAAGATTTTACTGCCCGTAACGCGGTCTCGTTCTTTGTATTCTTCACCATGCTCTTTAACGGCGGCATTGTCCCAAGCTATATGATGTGGACCCAGTTCTTCAAAATTAAAAACACGGTCTGGGCGCTGATGATTCCTAACCTTCTAATGAACGGCTTCTCCGTCATTATGATGAAAAATTATTTCGCCCAGAACATTCCGGCGGAATTGATTGAAGCCGCGAAAATAGACGGCGGCGGCGAGTTTTATATTTTCTACAAAGTAGTGCTGCCGCTTTCCCTGCCGATTATGGCCACCATCGGATTGCTGACCGCCATCGGGTTTTGGAACGATTGGACCAACGGCCTGTATTACGTGAACGATTCGCGGTTTTTCAGCCTGCAGAATCTTTTGAACCGCATCCTCACCAACGTGCAGTTTCTGGCCTCAAGCACGGAAATTTCCCAAAGGGCCGTGAATATGAAACTCCCGTCTGTCAGTATCCGGATGGCTATTGCCGTGGTAGGCGTAACGCCCATTATGGCGCTGTATCCGTTTTTTCAAAAATATTTCGTGAAGGGCATAACCATTGGCGCTGTAAAAGGATAGGAGGAAAGAACATGTTTAGCGTACCAACTAACGGATGGATTTGGACAAAGGACTGGGACAGCCGCGACAACACGGAACCGGCAATTGTGTATTTTAGAAAAACGCTGAAGCTGGACACAGTTCCGACAGCCATGCCGGCAATGGTTTCCGCGGATTCCCGGTATAAGCTGTATATAAACGGCAGCCTGGCCGAAGTTGGCCCCCTTAAAGGTGATCGGCAAATTTGGTATTATGACACGGTGGATATAGCCCCATACTTGCTCCAAGGCGATAACGTCATCTCGGCGGTGGTGCTGCGCTACCCCACCCTGTACAGGCAGGGCAACCACAGCGTGTTTCGGACGGAAACACCTGGGTTTTATTTGAAAAGCGCGCTGGTTTCCACTGACGCGACTTGGCGGACCAAGAAGGCAAGGCGGATAAAAATTGTGGGGGAGAACCTCTACTTCGCGCCGCTGCATATTTCAGAAAACGCCGACGGCGACGCCGAAACCTTCCGGTTTATGGACATCGGTTTTGACAGCCGCGCCTGGACGGAGGCGGTGGAATATAATGATTTTGCGATGCCCAAGGCCGTAAGCCCCGGCAATCTAATTGAACGGAGTATCCCGCCCCTTTATCGCGTCAAACGTTTTTTTAAAGAAGTGTATTGCATAAGACATTCCGCTTTTGCAAAACAGGATTGGGAAGGAATGCTGAACGGTGTAAGCGCAATCGACATCCCTGCCCGCGCCAATGAAACGGTTGAAATCAGCGCCGGCGAGGAAACCACCGGCTACCTGGCGCTGGCCTTGGCCCAGGGCCAAGGCGCGTCCATCAAAATCCTAACCGCCGAATGTTACGCATACGAACCGGTTGGCAATTTCATGCCCATACCCAGGAAAGGGGACCGCACGGATTGCGAGGGCGGGCGTTTATTTGGTTTTACGGATGCATACACGCCGCTGGGCCGGGGCACAGAATCCGAACCGGAAGTGTACGAGCCGTTTTGGTTCCGCACGTTTCGGTTTGTACGGCTTGAAATTGCCACGGGCAGCGTGCCCCTTAAAATATTGGGCTTTAATTACACGGAAACCGGTTATCCGCTGGAAATAAAGACAGAGGTAAAAACTTCGGACGAAACCCTGGCGGCGGTGTGGGACATCAGCGCGCGGACACTACGGCGCTGTATGCACGAAACTTATGAGGACTGCCCTTTTTACGAACAGCTTCAATACGCCATGGATTCCAGGAACCAAATCCTTTACACGTACGCGGTGTCCGCAGACGACCGGCTGGCCCGAAAATGCATGGACGACTTCCGCCGCTCCCAGCGGTACGACGGCATGATCAACTGCTCCTACCCGTGTTATGGATCGAATATTATCCCCGGTTTCGCGATTTACTACATCGGCATGGTTTACGACCACATGATGTACTTTGGCGACGAGGCGCTGGTGCAAACCCACTTGCCCGCGATAATGGGCGTTTTGAATTATTTTGAGAACAACCGCGGCACGTTGGGTCTTGTGGGTAAAATCGGCGGGTTAAACATGCGGGACAGATATTGGTCGTTTATTGATTGGACAAAGGAATGGAACGAAACCACCGGCGTGCCCCGCGCCGCGCTGTCCGGCCCCATCACCATGGAAAGCCTGCTGTATGTGCTGGGGTTAATGTACGCGTCCCAGCTGGCGATGTTCGCCCGCGAGGACCAGTTGGCGGAGAAATTGAACAGCCGTGCGCGGGCCGTAAGGGATGCGGTCAATCGAAACTGCCGCGGCAAAAACGGCCTATATCAAGACGGCCCCGGCGTAGAGGAATACAGCCAGCATTGCCAGGTGTTCGCCGTTTTGACGGATACGGTGGGCGCGGCGGAGGGCGGGAAGTATTTACAGGAAACTCTGGACCGTCCAGGCGAATACGCCCAATGCTCCGTGGCTATGATGTATTATTTATACAGGGCGTTGGAAAAATGCGGGATGTACGAACGGACGAAAGCCTTATGGGACACGTGGCGGGAAATGGTGCGTAAGAACCTGACCACCTGTGAGGAGGACCCTGTAAACAGCCGCAGCGACTGCCACGCCTGGGGCGCGCTGGCACTGTACGAGCTGCCTTCGGCTGTGCTGGGCGTAAGGCCGGGCAAGCCGGGGTATGCGGAAATTATTGTGGCCCCAACCGCCGGGTACATGACCTGGGCAGAAGGCCGGGTAATCACGCCAAGAGGCATGGTGGAAGTAAGCTGGAGGCTGGAGGAAGGAAAGCGGCGTATGAAAGTATCCGCGCCAAAATCCGTGAAGCTGGCGCCTGCTGAAGATTTTGAGGTTGAAACAGAAATGGTATAGTATGGCCGGATTCCCATGCAAGAACGTGTTTAAAGACTGGATTCCGATAGCCGAGCTTGCTCGACGCAACGCGAAATTGTGACGGTTTTAAATGTAGCTTTTATATTTGCTACGGATATATTTTCTAAACGATGTAGGGGCGAACTGTGTTCGCCCTCACCCTACGGTAAATCTCAACGTGCGGGAGCATAAATAAAGCGTGCGGGAGAAGGTACACATCCGAGTGGGTCACGGAATAGAATTACATATTAAGGTTTATCGTTATAATAGCAGGATGGCAGCAAAATGGAAAGTGTTCGAACATCCCCAGTCCCACCCGAATTTTGGAAGACCCCATAACATTCACTGTCCGCGTTATACTAAGGCGCGAAAAGAAATGCACTTTTCACGCCGGTTGTTGGTTGCTCACACACGAAAACACTGAAAGATTTTTAGAAGATGTTTTCGTGTGTGAGTATAAGTACTTCCGCTTCCCTTCCACTTAATGTTTATGCTCTAAGGATTAAGTTTTTCGATGTTTTCTTTAATTTTCGTGTTATATTCCTCAACGATTTGCGCCCAGCCGTTAGCATCACGGTATTGCAGGTGCGCCGCCATAAGCGCTTCAACCTCCGCGTCGTCCTCCGTTTCCATCATTGCCGCGCATTTTTGAACCCAATCCTGCTTGATTTTTTCGTTGTTCCTGTTGGCTTCGGTGCTCAAGCAACTGTCAAGCCCCGACAGTTCAAACTGCGGCTTCAAATACGGCTGCGTCCATTCTTTGGGCTGCTGCAGCGAAGTGGGGAACTGATCCAGCCCCATGAATTTTGAAAGCCTCGCGCTGTCTTGAAGCCACAAGTGCGTAGTCAAACCGTATTCTTTTTCAAATAAACCAGGGTCACTTTGCTTGATTTCCAGTAAATCGGCGTTAAGTGTCGGCACACCATTTACAAGTGTGTAGGTTTCGCCCAAACGCCCGTAATTCATTACGGTGTCGCCTTCCTCGCTGACAAGGTACGTTACTAGTTCAATGGCCTTCTGCGGGTTTTTACAGCTTTTGGAAATAAACGTCTGCGTCCAGCCTTCGATACCCGCGCCCCTTAGCGCGCGCGACCGCCCCATTGTGGACTTCGGCCCCTCGACGGCTATATAAGCTTTGTCGGGGTTTTCTTTCATGAACAGGGAGAGCGAATCAGGATCGCCGTTTAAGTTCTCCGTAAAATAAGCGAAATACCCGCCGTTTGAAACTATCGCGTCTTTTGTGTCGCTTTGCATAGTTACCATTTCTTTGGACGCAAACCCTTCCCTTACGGCTTGGGCGATTGTCTTAATCCAAACAAGCGTGTCCGCGTCCGCGTGGCGGTCATAATATTCGTTATTGTCCGTCAGCGACGGCACGCCGATAAAATTCTCCAAAGTCTGGTCGAGGACGGAGGGACCCGATCCCCAGTCGCGCATTCCGAAAGGGATTATCTCTTTGCCGCCCGCGTCCGTAAAACCGTCGTCTTTAACTGCTTTAAGAGCCGACAAAAAGCCTTGGGGTGTTGTCATGTCGGGGCTGCCGATTGCGGCATAAATATCTTTGCGCACTAAAAGCGCCTCGTCGCCGTAAATCATGCCGCCGTCATAGTCCGCTTTCGTAGTCGAGAAATTCGGATAGCCGTAAATATGCCCGTCGTCCAGGCGGAAGAAGTTCAAAATCTCTTTTTTCGCCGCGTGCTCGGTAAAATAAGGATCATACTTCGCCGCAAGCTCGTCAAGCGGGTAAGCGAATTTATGCGCGTCTTTGACAATGGGGTTTTCGCCGCCGATTGTCAAAATGTCGGGCAAATCGTTTGATGCGAGCATTGTGTTAAGTTTTTCGTCGCCGCCGCCCATATACGTAATGTTGACGTGCGTGTCCTCGGTAATGAACTTGCTGGACAAATCAACGCCCCACTCTTGCGCGAACCAGTCATAGTTAATATACCAGCTTAAATCCGCGCTTGAATTGTCGGCTTTCCAACTGGGAACTTCTTTGTCAGCCTTGATTTCAGGCTCCGCGAGTTCGCCGCTGTCCGCCTTTTGGCCGCAGCCCGCCGCCGATGAAACAAGCATCGTAAGCCCCAGCGCGGCCGCCGCAATTTTCTTAAAATTTTTCATCTTACAAATCCTCCTCGTTTTTTTATTCCTTAACTCCGCCAACCAACATTCCGCTTATGAAATATTTTTGCAAAAAGGGATATATCAGTATAATCGGCAGAGTAGTCACTACCATTGTAGCTAACTGAATAGACTTCGTCGTAAACTCCTTGGCGACGTAAACACCCGCTTTTGCGGTGCTGGCCGCCGCTTGCGACGTTAAAACCTGGTAAAGATAATACTGGATGGGAAAAAGCTCTTTGTCCGTGACGTAAAGTTTGGCGGTAAAAAAGTCGTTCCACTGATAAACGCCGTGAAACAGCGCGATTGTGGCGAAAACAGGCATTGACAGCGGAAAAATTATTTTCAGGAACACTTGGAAAAAGTTCGCGCCGTCGATTTCCGCAGATTCCTCCATGGAAATAGGAATATTGCGGAAAAAGTTCATAAGTATAATCATGTCGTAAAAGCTGAACAGCGTGGGCACAATATAGACCCAAAATGTGTTTGTAAGACCCAGCGCCTTTATCAAAAGGAACGTTGGTATCATGCCGCCGCTGAAATACATTGTGATTATACCCATTTTTATGAACATGCCGCGCCCAATGAGATAAGGCTTGCTCATGGCGTAGCCCGCTATGCCCGTAATAAACAAATGACCCGCTATCCCGATAAGGGTCTTAGCCGCGGTCACAGCGAAAGCTCGGTAAACCGTGGTGTCTTTCAAAATAGTTTGATAGTTTTTAAGCGTAAATTTGCGCGGCCATAAAAACACGCCGCCTTTTATCGCGTCCAGCCCATCGTTAAACGACAGCACGATTATGTTAAACAACGGGAATAAAATTATGGCGAGAAAGAAGCACATAAACACTATGTTACAAACGTCGAAAACCTTTTCGGACCTTGTCAATTTCATATAGCCCCATCCCCTTTAAAAAATCGGCCTGTCGTTTATTTTCTTAGTGGCGAAATTAGCTATAACAAGCAGTATCACCGATACGGCAGACGTGAAAATGCCTATTGCCGTAGCGAAAGAAAAATCGCCCTTGCTTAAGCCCATGTGATAGACATAGGAGTCTATGATTTCACTCCTCGTCATATTAAGAGGGTTTTGCAAAATTAAAACCTGGTCTAAGTTCGCGCCCAACATGCCGCCTATGCGCAAGACAAACATCAGCGCGATAATACCCGCTATACCCGGCAAAGTTATGCGCATAATCTTTTGTACGCGCCCCGCGCCGTCGATTGTAGCCGCTTCGTAAAGGCCGGGGTCTATGCCGGACATAGCCGCCAAATAGAGGATTGTGCCCCAGCCCGCATCCTTCCATACTTCCGACAAAACCGCCACAAGCCAATAGTTGTCAGCCTTGCCCAAGAACGAGACAGGTTCTTTTATAGCGTGAAGCCACAGGAGTGCGCTGTTAAGAAGCCCGTCGCCGCCAAGCCATGTTATAAGCATTCCTCCCAAAACCACCCACGAAATAAAGTGCGGCAAATAAGACACCGTTTGTACCACGCGCTTAAACGCCCCCATCTTAAGTTCGTAAATCATTATGGCAAGAAAAATTTCAAACGGAAAGCCTATTGCAAGCTTTAACAGGCTTATAGCCAGCGTGTTTGTCAAAACCCTGTAAAAATCCTCGTCTTTCAAAAACGCGGCGAAATTTTCAAGCCCCACGGCAGGCGAGCCGAGAAAGCCGTCCAGCGGGTGATAACGCTGGAACGCTATCATAAGCCCGAACATCGGTATAAAAGCAAAAACGACCAACAGCAATATCCCCGGCCAAATCATGACTTGAAGCTGCCATTGCTTCAAAATTTTTTTGAACCGCATTTTAATCAAGCTAAATCCTCCTTTGTTCTATACCCGCGGATTTTCTAAACGATGCGCGGTCCGATTGCCATAGGCGCGAACTTAAGGCTTGGGAGAGGTCAAAAGATTAAGACCAACGGACAGTTCACCGTTAGGGGCCTAACGATGGTTTGTTCGTTGGCCCCGATAGTCGAGCTTGCTCGACGCTATACTAAGGCGCGAAAAGAAATGCACTTTTCACGCCGGTTGTTGGTTGCTCACACACGAAAACACTGAAAGATTTTTAGAAGATGTTTTCGTGTGTGAGTATAACCCCGCTGGGGATTTTATCCCCGATACCGGATGTTCCGGCCCCGGTCGAGCTTGCCCGGCGCAGACCCCTTCTTAAGGACGGCGAATGCGATAGTCGAGCTTGCTCGACGCAGCGCTTTTTGATGCAGGTACAGTCTTTTTAAGAAAAGGGACTGGTTATTTTTTGGCGTGTTTCAAAAGTTGTAGACATTTTTCATTAGTACGAACGCCAGCAAACCTTGAAATTACGGAGTTCTTGGCATATTGATGAACCAAAAAGTGTCTACTAAAAACACACGTTTTTGAAACACGCCTATTTTTTTCTTAAGTTCGCACACGTATGGGGCATAGCCTCCAAGGTCCTTAAGCTTTTGCCCTTTTTTATTCCTTAAATGCGCGCCTATGGGGGGACCGTGTTCGCCCGCGCCCCGGGGCAATTCTCAATGTCCGCGGGTATATCAGCGCCTCGCGCGGGCCAAGCGTTGATATACCCCGCCTTGCAGCAAAAACATAACGAAGCGGCACGAAGATACAGCAAAGTCCAAAAAACACGAAACCCGCCGTTAACCGTCAGGCGTGAAATATTTCATCCAGCCACAAGCCGCCCGCCAGAAGCGCCGCCCCGGATATACCGGGGAATGCGCAGCTTGCCGCTTTTATCTCAATTGGCTTAAAACAAATCTTGTCCAGTTTTTTTTGTATTTCTTCCAAAACGCAGCTGCCCAAAGCCTCTATTACATACCCGTTCAACACCATCCGCGGCGCGTCATAGCAAACAATCAAATTATTTATGATAACAGCCAGATAGCGTGAGACAAGCTCAATGGACGCCACTTTTCCATCCGTTGCCCATCCCGTGCCAAAAACGTTTTTGAGCGCGTCAGCGTTTATGCGTTCTTCTATGCAATCGTCGCGGTTCTCCGAATAATCAAACCGCATATACCCTATTTCCCCGCAAATATATCGACTCCCCTTTCTTATTTTTCCATCAATGATAATGCCTGCGCCAAGCCCTGTACCGAGCGAAATAAAAATCAAATCCTGCTTTTGGGATTGCGGGAGCGACGAATATTCACCGAAAGCCTGCATATTTAAATCGTTCCCGACGACTATTTTCGCGCCGTACTTTTCCGAAAGGCGGTCAATCGCCCCGCCGAAATACTTCGGGCTGTCAATTCCCATAAGCGGGGCAGTTATCTCCCTTGTTTCGTCATTGTAAATGCACGGCAATCCGACGCCTATCCCCACTAAATCACGTGCTTCCCTGTTCTGCTCCGCCAGCAGTTTGTCTATTTCTTCGGGCAGACATTCCTCAAACCGGCTGCCGCAGCGCGTTTGCCTCGCGTGCAGTATTTTCCCTGAAAGATCCGTTATGCCGAGCGTAACATAGTCGCCCTCGTATATAACGCCGGCCAAAAAATATTTCCGTTTAAGTCCGAGCAAATTCGGCTTTCTGCCTACAGCCGCGTCGGAAAGTCCATCACGGGCCTCAATAAGTTGTTTTTCCAAAAGGAAATCCACGATTTTCACTATCGTCGGCGCACTGATTTTTGTTCTTCGCGCTATTTCGTTGACGAACAAATTCCCGTCGTTATTGCAAAATTCTTGAAAAACAAGTCTTGTGTTCATTCTCTTTAAGTGTGCCGGTTTATACTTAGCCATAAACTTCCCTTTCGAAAATTATTTAATAAAGATTGTTAATTAATTATAATAGTTATTTTCTAAATGTCAATATCTTTTTTAACTTGAATCCGCAAAATTTTATAAGATGGACGGGTTTATATCTAGGCATAAATACTTCCATTTCAAGAATTGCTTAATAACGATTGTTAATTAAATATATACAGTTGCTTTATAAATGGCAGTACATTGTCAACAGGTTGAAAATTCAAGATATACTCACGAATACATTTAAAACAGGTGCGGATGAACGCAGTTCGCTCCTACATCTCTCCTGTACTGTGAACAGTCACAAATTTCCATGAATGAGCACGCAGACTTTTTGTGCTTTCGCCTCTTTCGCGTATTCCACGGTTATAAGGAAGTATATGAAACGCGAAATACGCAAAAATATACGACAGGTGACAAACTGCGTTCGCCGCATCTGTTTGTTTGTGAAAAAATTGCTGTTTCTATTGTCCGGATTCTGTGATATAATCCAAGCGCAAAACAAAGGAGGGCGCGCGTGAAAAGTGACATTC
>JAISYE010000037.1 GCA_031297485.1 Clostridiales bacterium | reverse complement strand
GGCGTAACGCCGCTGTTCTCTGGCGCACTAGGCGTAACGCCGCTGTCCTCGTGCGCGTCGGGCGTAACGCCGCTGTCCTCAGGCGCGTCGGGCGTAACGCCGCTGTCCTCTGGCGCACTAGGCGTAACGCCGCTGTCCTCAGGCGCGTCGGGCGTAACGCCGCTGTCCACAGGCGCTCAAGGGGTAAAACCGCTTATCTCTGGCGAGTCAGGCGTAACGCCGCTGTTCTCTGGCGCACTAGGCGTAACGCCGCTGTCCTCTGGCGCGTCGGGCTGGCCGCCGCTGTCCTCTGGCGCGTCAGGCGCACCGCCGCTGTCCTCGGGCGCACTAGGCGTAACGCCGCTGTCCTCTGGCGCGTCGGGCGTAACGCCGCTGTCCTCGGCCGCGTCGGGCGGCAAACTCTCTTTCGGCGGCGCGGCGAGAGGCAGCGTGTCCTCCCCCAATAGTACGTCAGTATCAGGGGCATTATTGGCGTTGAAAACGCACAATAATATGACACAAAAAATACATACTCGTAAAAATCCTCGAAGCATTGTAAGACCTCCATATTATACTAAGGCGCGAAAAGAAATGCACTTTTCACGCCGGTTGTTGGTTGCTCACACACGAAAACACTGAAAGATTTTTAGAAGATGTTTTCGTGTGTGAGTATATGTATCCCACATAATATCCGACGCTATAACACTCCTGCCGGCGGCTGGCGCGGGTTCCGCGGCAAACTGCCAAAAGGGCTTTGCCTTTTGGCGTCGATCTTCCGCACGCAGGTCAGTTTGCGGCGCCGGCCTCGCGGATAGCCTTGCTGCCGGCTATTAAAAACGATGAAAGGAATATAACGGCGCCTGTTCCTATCAATATATAATCAATTGAGATAATATCGCCAAGCGGTCCAAAAATTACCATGCCCAGGGGCATCATTACGCTGGAGATCATGGTCATAACGCTGAATACCCTGCCCATGTAATCCGCGTCAACCTTCGACTGAAAGATTGTCGTAACAGGGGTGTTAAACATAGGCATCGAAAACCCGCAAACAAGCATGCAGGCCAAATATACCCAGAAGTTGCCTACCAGGCCCAGCGCTATGCTGACAGCGCCGAAAACCACGTTAGCCAGCGTCATGGTGTACGCCTTGTTTTTAAAGCCGCCCCAAAACCCTATTACAACGCCGCCCAGCATCATGCCGATGGAAAAGGCCAGCTCAATGGCCGTAAGCATCCAGATATCCGTGCCGAAATTGCGGGTCACCTGGATAGGCGTAAGCATGACCATGGGCGCGGCCATGATGCAGAACAGAGCGGAAATAAGCAGGAACCGGCGTATAAAGGGATATTTGGCGACGTATAAAAGCCCTTCTTTAATATCGCGGAAGTAATCTACCGCGGAAGCCGCCGCCTCCGACCGCTGCCGCGGAGGCACCCGCACAAAGAAGAACACGAGGCTAATGCCGATGGCAGCCGTAACCGCATCAATAAACAATATGCCTTCGATGGGCGCAAAGGCAAGCAGCGCGCCGCTGGCCATAGGGGCGGCGAACATGCACAGCGACTGAACAGTGCTGTTTATCCCGTTTATTTTTGTCAGGTGCTCCTCCGGCACAATTTCGGGTATAATGGCGTTTACCGCTGGGGTTTGCACGCCCTGGCCCGCTGCCCGCACAACAGCGCATATAAACAGCAGCCCAATGTTATCGAACCCGGCAAAAAACAGCAGGGCCATAACAAGGGTAACAGCCGCTATAACAGCGTCGGATATGTTGATTAAATATTTCCTGTTATACCTGTCCGCCCACACCCCGCCGAAAGGCGAAAGGAAAAACATGGGCAGCACGCCCGCAATGGCGAACAGGGTCATAACCGAGCCGGACTGGGTCTTAAGTGTCACGTGCCATGTAATGGCGTAATGGACCAGCATTGACCCGAACATGGACAGACTCTGCCCGCCCAGGAACAAGGCGGCGTTGCGCTTCCAACTGCCGGCCTGTTTTAAGTGTGAAGTTTCCAAAATAAAGCCTCCTTTTTTTGAATTATACTCGCGCGCGAATACATTTGCCAAGTATAAAAACGGCGTGTTTCAAATGGTGTGTAGACACATATTATTCCAGCAGGCACAAGATTGTTTGTTTTTTCCTTAAATTTGCGCTTATGGGACTCATCCCGACCCCTTCTTTTGCGCGTGAAACGCCAATGCGGCAAATCTCAACAAACTCGTGTCGTGGGATTTGATGGGTGCGTCAACCGTTGGTCTTAGCGTTATGCTAAGGCGTATTTGAAAATTCTTTAGAGCGCGAAATTTCGAATGAAACCGCTTTAATTTCGCGCTGGAATCCAATTTTCAAACACGTCCTAAGGGAATGACGAATTAATTATACTAAGGCGCGAAAAGAAATGCACTTTTCACGCCGGTTGTTGGTTGCTCACACACGAAAACACTGAAAGATTTTTAGAAGATGTTTTCGTGTGTGAGTATAACGCCAAACTTTTTCTACCTGTGCAATTGCCTTTGAATCCTGCAATGCGGACGGGTTTCTGAGTACTGAATTTTTGCCTGCCTAAAGTGGAATTCGCTATTTGGGCCATTTTCAGTAAAAACCTATAGCACAGGTCGAACTTTTTCATAAGAAATGCGGGCGCTTCAACGCATTTCGTCAAGGAAGGCAGCTTATACTTTCGTCAATTCCCTAAAGGGAAACCAAAGGAACCAACCACTGCGCACAAGGCAGCGCCCCAAGGTCTTTTCACATCAAAAAAGCCCGCGCGTCAAAAGACCCGCGGGCGTTAAAGAACGGTTAAAACGCACAGCCTTTTGGCCTTTCGGGCTTACCACCGTTAAAGGTGCGCCATACCGCGTACATCTATAGACTCGTTAAATCGTATAGGAAACGGTCAAAAACATTGGCTTTTTGACATTCCCGTGATGAACGCTAAGGGGCTTATTCCCGCCCAAGGCGCGAATAATCGCCGACCTATATGTACGCATCCAAGCCAAAACTTATTAGCAGCGCTTTGTCAACTTTTTTCATGAGTTCTTCGTCAAGCCTGCAAATTTTTTCGCGCAGTCTTTTTTTATCAATGGTCCTGACCTGCTCCAGCAGCACAACAGAATCCTTAACCAGCGTGTAGAGCTGGCTGTCTATTTCGATGTGGGTCGGAAGCTTGGCCTTGTTTATTTGCGAGGTAATGGCCGCGCAAATTACCGTGGGGCTGTACCTGTTGCCCACGTCGTTCTGCACTATAAGCACAGGGCGTATTCCGCCTTGCTCCGAGCCTATAACCGGGCTTAAATCCGCGTAAAAGATATCTCCTCTGCGTACTAACAAAATAATCACTCTCTCGTATAGTTTTTCGAAATTTTCTTCGCAAACGTCGAGCAAGCTCGACTATCGAACGCGGCGAAAACGGCCCCGCCGGATGTTCCGGCCCCGCCGGATGTTCCGGCCCCGCCGGGTGTTCCGGCGCCGCCGGATGTTCCGGCCCCGCCGGGTGTTCCGGCCCCGCCGGGTGTTCCGGCCCCGCCGGGTGTTCCGGCCCCGCCGGGTGTTCCGGCCCCGCCGGGTGTTCCGGCCCCGCCGGGTGTCCCGGCCCCGCCGGGTGTTCCGGCCCCGCCGGGTGTCCCGGCCCCGGGCGTTCCGGCCCCGCCGGGTGTTCCAGCCCCGGGCGCCCGTCCGGAGACGGCGGTCCGTCCCGCAGCCCGGATGTTCCGGCCCCGGGCGCCCGTCCGCAGACGGCGCCCGTCTTCACGCACAACTGACAAATCACCGTTAGCTTGTTCGCCGGGTTCTTTATTACAAAGCATTCCCGTATTATGGATAGTTTATACCATTTTTACAAATTTGTTGTTTTTTATGTACAGACGAGGAACGCGCTTGCCTATTCCACATACTATTTCATAGCTTATGGTGCCGGCAGCGGCCGCCAACTCATCCGCGGTTATTTCCTCCTTTCCCTGACATCCTATCAGCACTACCTCCTGCCCAACCGCAGCGCCGGTTATATCCGTAACATCCGCCATTAATTGGTCCATGCAGACCATGCCTATTACGGACGCAAACCGGCCGTTTAATAATACCCGCCCGCGGTTGCTTAAGGCGCGGGGGTATCCGTCCGCGTACCCAAACGGAATAGTCGCCACAAGCGTTTCGCGCGGGGTAACGTAAGTTCTTCCGTAACTTACGCTTACGCCGGGCGGCAGACGCTTTATAAATCCCACGCGGCTTTTAAGGGTCATGACCGGCGTAACGCTTACGCCACGCATGTCCATTTCCGCCGAAGGCTTTAACCCATACAGCAAAATTCCGCTGCGTACCATGTCCAAAAAAACGCCGGGGCAGCCCACAATCGCCCCGCTGTTGGCAGCGTGGCGCAGGGGTATGTGTATCCCCGCTTTAGAAAGAGCATCCGTAAATTCCGTAAAACAGGCGTACTGGCCGCGGGTAAACGACTGGTCGTTTGTATCGGAATCGGCGAAATGCGTATACGCGCCCGTGATATAGACTCCCGGCAGCTGCGCCGTTCTTTGTATGTCTAAAAGAGCTTCATGGCCTGGTATGAAGCCGAGACGGCTCATGCCGGTGTCAATTTTTATATGTATCCGCGCGGGCGCGCCGGAAATTTCCAGCGCTAAACCTGAAAGCTGTGCCGCCATCTCGTAATTAAATACGGTCTGCGTAAGATTATGTTTGATAACCTCGGGAAAATCAAGCGGAGGCGTATGCCCGAAAATTAACACAGGTGCGTTAATGTTGTTTTCGCGCAGTTCGACGCCCTCGGCGCAGGTAGCGACGCCAAGCTGGCTTACGCCGCTTTGCAGCAGCGCGCCGGAGACGCTTACCGCGCCGTGCCCGTAAGCGTCCGCCTTAACCGCTGCCATAATTTGCGGCTTGGGTCCGACTGCGGCGCGGATTTGCGCCGCGTTGGCCGCCAGGTTGTCAAGGTTAATTTCCGCCCATGCCCTTAAATTTGTATTAACATTATGCGTTGCCATAATCCCTCCCACAAGCCGCGGGCCAGCGTCCGAACCGCATTGTTCAGTTCATGTCAGCCTCAGGTTTAAAACAGCTGTCTTCCAATTTAATATTATACTCGAAAGTATCGTAAGTAACAACTATTCTTTCGCTGTCATCAGGGTCGAAAATCACTAGTTTTACAGGCTTCAAACTTTTATTGTCCACCCATAGTTTTTCCTTTGACAAGTAGGGGTGCCCGCCCGGCACAACGGCCTCCAAGATAGTGCAGCGTCCTTCGTCAAAGCTGCCCGCGCTTACGGACACCTCCTGGGAGGATAAATAATTTTTTACAAAACTGGTGACAAAAATTTCGCTGCGTTCCTTGTTCTCATTGGTGCCGATAGATATCTTGCCCTTTATCCTGTTATTATACTGGAAAATTGTCGTGCCGTCACTCATTGTAACGTTGCCCGCGTAATTTTCCGGGGCGGTCACCTCTACGCGGTATTCGCCGGTGCTTCTGCACTGCTGCAGGATATTGTACGTGTTGGAGCCTTTGTTGGACTTGTAAGTTACGCTGGCCTCGCTTTCATAGCTTTTCATTTCAATAAGCTCGCGTTGAATTTTTTCGTATGTGGATTTTTCAGCCGCGTTGTTCGGACTGCGCGCGCAGCCGATTAAGGACGCAACCGCGATTAAACAAACCGCGCGCGTAAAATTTCTTGGTTTCATGGAATTATCCCCCTCTGCGTATACTATGTCATGTTTAAGTATAAATAATATACTTTTTTCGGCAGAGGAATATGACGGTTTCCTAAGGAGTGTTTGAAAATTCCGGCGTGTTTCAAAAACGTGTGTTTTTAGTAGACACTTTTTGGTTCATCAATATGCCAAGAACTCTGTAATTTCAAGGTTTGCCGGCGTTCGCACTAATGAAAAATGTCTACAGCTTTTGAAACACGCCAAAATTCCTTAGCGCGCGAAATTTCGAATAAAACCGCCGCGATTTCGCGTTGCGTCGGGCAAACTCCGGTTTTCAAGCGCGTCCCAGAGCTTGCTTAATAGCTTCTTTTGTCTGTTTCGCGACGCAGAGCATAGACCGAAGAGCAAACTTTCCCGGAGAACCCCACTCCGATTTTATAAAGAGGTACGGCCAGATTACACCCTCTCCAATACTCTCTTTCGTCAATTTGGGCTAACGCTTTCTGGGCAGCCGCCTTAAGCGAAGCAAGTGTTTTATCTTTTGCCAGCTTAAACTCAAAAATAATGCTGGATTCCGGTAACTCCAATAATATATCATATCTCCCCAGACCTGATTCCTTATTTGAAGTCACCTTTAACCCCATTGCGCTTAATAAAAATAAAACCGCCACATGGTAAGTCTTTTCGGGTTCTTTTTCGTCGAAATCAT
>JAISYE010000036.1 GCA_031297485.1 Clostridiales bacterium | reverse complement strand
TATATCATATCTCCCCAGACCTGATTCCTTATTTGAAGTCACCTTTAACCCCATTGCGCTTAATAAAAATAAAACCGCCACATGGTAAGTCTTTTCGGGTTCTTTTTCGTCGAAATCATAATAAGAAAGATACCCGCTTATCACTTCCCCAAGACCGTCAAAGTCAGGGAGTTTAGCTAACGCGTCCCGGAAAGTTAAATTAGCGGAGCAATAAACTTCATTTATAATAAAACCTATCCATACCCTTTTTAACTCAATTCCCGGTAAACGTAAATAATAAATATAATCTTCATGACCATCCGCCAAATCATAGGACAGGTAGCCGGTTTGAACTGCCAGCCCCCAAAAAGTCCTTTCGTTCCCCGTACGCAATAAGGCGTCATAAATCAACCTAGGTTCCGCCTCCGCAAGCACAGGTTTTCCCGCTAAGATACCGCCAAGCTTTTCTTGCCTTGAGGGCGTAAGCATTTTTTTAAATTGAAGCATAACCCCGCTCATGCCCCAGTAATTATCAAATTTTCGGGAAGCTAAATAGGACATTACAGAGTAAATATTATAAAGTTCGCAACCGCCAACTCTAAAGCCATTGTACCACTCTTTAACTTTCTTCCGCTCTTCGGTATCTGGAATAAGCTCAATAACTTCCTCCTCTGTAAGGCCAAAATCAGTGTCAAATTTACTCTTTGTAAAAACATCATAAACCCGAAGATTATTTAAACCACTAAAAAGGCTTTCCTGGGCAATGCGGTTAACTCCTGTTAAAACCGCCTTCTCTAAAAATCTGTTGCCCTTTAGTGCCGATGATAAAATATTCCGAAGCCATTCCCTAAAATCTTGAAACCCGGGGGATTCTATACTATTCATAAACAAGCTGTCATACTCGTCAATGATAATATATGGCTTAATACCGTAGTGGTTATAAATATCACGAGATAGATATTGGAGAATCTCAGTATCAAAAATTTCAGAGTCAAAAAACTCATTAACCTGTTTGCTCCAAACAATAGTTGGGAAAACATCCTCACAATAGGTAACAAGCATATTTTTTGCCTGTTCTTTGTAATACCCTGCGGTCAGATTTTTAAAATCCAAATAAATCACAGGATATTTATTCACTTCTCCCCAAACCGTACTGTTTTCAATATACAAGCCTTTAAATAAATGCCTTGTATCCCGAGTACAGTCAAGAAACGTACGTAAAGTATCTAAATTTAAACTCTTTCCCATACGTCGCGGACGCGTGATTAACATGACTTTGCTGGTCTTATCCAGCACATGCTCCATAAATTTAGTTTTATCTACGTATAGCGCGCCCCTTCCTACAAAATCCTCAAAAAACGACGAGCTAATCTCAATGTAAGAACGATCTCCATGTACTGTATTCATAGTGTAACCTCCTCACGCTTCCGTGTCTGCCCCAATCCCAAGCCTTAAGTTCGCGCCGACGCGAAAACGTAATACGCGATAGGGCCACACTGCGTTACGTTCGCTTTTGCTTTATCCGGATATAATCCTCAACCTCGTCAAGCACGCCTTGTGTACCTGTAAGGTGGAAGGGTTCATATCCGATTTCCAAATGCCGAAATTTTTGTAGCCTTTGCCGCGAGTTACATGAGTTACATCTATTGCGATAATGTCGTGACTCATACCGTGATAGAGCGTTATGATACTGCCGTTGTCCAAGCGCGTCGAGCTTACCGTTCACAAAGGCGCGTTTGAAAATTCCCTAAAGCGCGAAATTTCGAATGAAACCGCTGCAATGATAGTCGAGCTTGCTCGACGCTTCGCGCTGCGTCGAGCAAACTCGACTATCGGGATCCAGTTTTAAAACACGTCCTAACTATAATCCTTATTATACCCCAGCCTTTGTAAAAAACGCAAGTGAAATCCAGGTTCCCCCTACAGTTCGCCTGTCCTTGAAATTTCGCGCTTTACTTTAAGGAATTTTCAAATACGCCTTAATTGAAATTTGTGCCCCTTTTCACTTGGAAATATACGGCATTTAGAATTTACCTCTTGAAATATAAATAATTATTATGTATAATACAAATATACAAGAGTTCTATAAGAGTTCCGGCCCGTTGGTCAAGCGGTTAAGACACGGCCCTCTCACGGCTGTAACAGGGGTTCGAATCCCCTACGGGTCAGTAACAAGCCACAAAAAGGCCGGCGCTTTTTTGTGGCTAAGGCCGGGGCGTGTTTGAAAATTCCTTAAAATGCAAAATTTCAAGTGAAAATGCTCCGATTTTGCGCTGGAATCTAGTTTTCAAACAGGCCCTAATATATACTCACACACGAAAACATCTGCGTCGGGCTTCGCCCGACTATCTCTAAAAATTTTTCAGTGTTTTCGTGTGTGAGCAACCAACAACCGGCGTGAAAAGCGCATTTCTTTTCGCGCCTTAGTATAGTTAATATCAAAAAGCCGATGGTTATCTTGGATGCGAACGTTCGCAAGGCCCTCCAGCGCTGTGTGCCGCGCGAAGCCGCCGTTCCGTAGATACGAACACGTCGGCTTTTCGCCTTATATACCGGTAACAATCAGGGGAGGCATAAACGATGGGCGATAAAGCATTGGAAGCCGGGACAGTAAAGGTAAGTGTAGCGGACATACGCGCGGATATGGTTTTGGCCGCGAACGTGATAGCGGAAAACGGGCAGGTGCTTCTGGCTAATGGCGCAATGCTGAATAACTTTAATTATACAAAATTGTACGTTAACAACATCAGCCATGTAATTGTAAAGGGGACTTCTATAGACGCTGATAAGCCCGCGCTGCGATACAAGCCCAATACTATTAAAAATCAAAAGAACCCTTTGGCTTCCAGGCCGGAATATCAAGGTTTCTTCGCGGCCTATGAGGAAAAGACGGAAGAAATAAAACATTCCCTAATAGCCATAAGCAACGGCGCCGCTATTGATTTGTACGAACTGTCGCGGCTTACGGGCGATGTTATAGCGAAACTGCAATGCAAAAGCGATATATTCTCCCTCGTGGGCTTTATACGGGGGGCAAGTGAACATACCTATACGCACAGCAACAATGTCTCGCTTTTATGCCACCTTTTTTCCAGATGGATGGGAATGCGGCAGGACGAGGGTATAGTGCTTACGGCGGCAGGCGTGCTGCACGACATAGGCAAGATGAAAACCCCGCCGGAGATACTTAATAAGCGCGGCAGGCTTACGGACGAGGAGTTTATAGAAATGAAGCGCCACGTAATGCATGGGTACGAATTATTGGAACATCAGAATATCCCGAACGAGGTCAAACTGGCCGCGCTTATGCACCATGAAAAAATTGACGGCAAGGGGTATATGCTTGGTTTAAAGGGGGAACAAATAGACAAACTAACTAAAATAATATCCATATGTGATATTTACGACGCAATGACAGCCAACCGCGTGTACCGCGGAAAGATATGCCCCTTTGACGTAATACGCACATTCGAGCGGAGCGTGTACGGCGAACTGGATACAGAATGTCTGCTTATTTTTCTGCGCAATATCGCCTACAGCTTTATAGGGGCCTGGACCAAGCTAAACGACGGCCGCGCGGCCGAGGTAATGTTTATTAACGCCGGCAACCTGTCTCGGCCGATAGTCCGCACTGAAAGCAAGGAGCTGATAGACCTGTCCGGTTCTTCGGACATTTCAATCGTCGAAGTAATATAATAGTCGGGCTGCGCTCGACGCGGCTGCGTGAAAAGAGTGATTAAATGAGTACAGACAAAATATTACTGGCTCTGAAATTAGCGGTGTTTTTTGTAATCTGCGTTCTAACGCGTTTTTTGCTCTCAGGGCACCCCGAGCTGTTCTTCATCCTCGCGATGATATGCTGCGCCTTAAGCGGCTATAGTGTGGCGCTGTACCTCCAGCGCGTTAAAAAAAATGTTTGCGCCAACAAGATAATATATGCCGTCAGCCGTCTGGCGGACAGCCCTGACGCTATACCGCTGGAAGGCGATAAGGACTTGGAGGCCATATACAAGGAAATACGCCGTCAAGCGGCCGATATCCACAAAAAGGAGCTTAACCGCGCGGAGATACTTAATATAGTTACCTCCGTGTCCGCGAATATAGAGTTTGAAAAGTTCCTTGAGGTGCTTATCCCCAAGTTGATAAACGCCACCAACAGCAATTGCGGGGCCTTTTATCTGCTTAACACCGCTACGGATAAGCTGGAAATAAAGTATTCGCAAGGGTTCAGCAAGAATGTGTTCAAGGAATTTGACATGGCTATCGGCGAGGGCTTTGTGGGAATGGCGGCGCTTTCCCGTGAAATACACGTATACAGGAATATTCCGGACGACACTATATACGTCTTGCGCACAACATTAGGAAAAATAAAGCCAAAAAACCTAATGGCCATACCCGTTGTAAATATTGACCAACTAGTGGGCGTAATGGTCTTTGCGAGTATATACAACTATACCGAAGACGAGCTTGAAATGCTAAATACAATAAAGTATTATATAGGGGTGGCGGTAGGCAATGGTTTGGTGTTTGAAAAGACGAAGCGGCTCACAAACGAGCTGCGTTTTCAAAACAAGCTGATACAAAATTTAAACGACGACTTGGAAGCGCGGGTACGGGAACGCACCTGGTTTCTGCACGATGTGCTGGATTCTATAGAGGATTACGCCATATACGCGGTGGACAAGGAGTGTAACGTCGTTATATGGAACAAGGGAGCGGAGCGTATATTCGGCTATTCTGCAAACGAAATGCTGTCCCAGCACATACGCGGTATATACAGCGAGCAGGAGCCGAATATAATCAATTCTATAATAGAAATGCATATAGAAAAAATAACCGCGCTTAACAAGTATACCGAGCGCGCCTGGCGCGTAAACCGGAACGGCAAGGCGTTTTACGCGGAAATGACCTGGTATCAGCGCCATGACGAAAAAGGCCAGATTGTTGGATATACAAACATTACCCGTGATATTACGGAAAAGGTAACAACTGACAAATTACCGTTAGGGAGGCAATAACATGAATTTTATACTCGAATCATCATATGACGAGGAGCATAAGCGTTGGAACGCGGTTATATCCGGCGAGGTGGATATTTTCGAGTCTGACGCCATGAAGAATACGCTGTTGCAGCTTGTGCTTGACAAGCAGGGGGATTTGTTTATAGACTGCCGCGGCTTGGAATACATCGACTCTACAGCGTTAGGGGCCTTGGTGGCGGTAAACCGTAACGTAGCCGCGGCAGGGTATAGCGTACATCTTTTAAATATTCGCCCAAATTTAGCCAAGCTTTTCAAAATTACAAATTTGGACCATGTATTTATATTAGAAGGTGATATAAATGAAAAATGATCTGTCGCCCAACGGCAATATTCAGCTTTCGCTGCCGTTAAACGCCGCCTACGTCTCGGCGGCGCGGCTTACCGCCAGCAGTATAGCCAACCGGTTCGCGTTTAATATTGACGAAATAGAGGATATAAAGGCCGCTGTTTCGGAAGCGTGCACTTTTTTGATAAAAAAGCTGGGCAATACTGGGGGCGACTTTACCATAGTTTTCGACCCCAGCCGCGACTTGATGCGTATTACTGTGAAGGCTGCCGGTACGCTAGTGTGCGGCCGCGTTGATGAGGAAATGGGCCTTGTGATGATTCGCGCGCTAATGGATTCGTTCGACTTGTCCTTTGGGATTGACGGCGTATTAATTGTAATGTTAAAAAAACACCGAAAAATTTGTTTTGATTAAGGAAACGCATTAAGGGGGAAACGCCGATGAACGAACCCATATTTGAAATCAGGTTCTCAAGCGAATTGTTCAGAATTAGAAAAGTAATAAAGGACGTGTTTTCTTTTATTAACGAACATTTACCAAATCTATCACCGGAAGATGTAACCGACCTCCGTCTCATTTTCAGCGAGCTGCTGTCCAATGCCATAATCCATGGCAATAACAGCGACTCCTGCAAAAATGTGCGGCTGTTTATAAGAATAAGCGGCAACACAATATATTCCACCATATCGGATGAGGGGCGTGGGTTTGACTATAACAAGCAAATAACCGAAGCATCGCGCCGCGGCGAGAATTTAACAATGGAAAGCGGGCGCGGTATTTTGCTGGTAAGCTATTTAGCGGATTCAATAGCGTACAATGTGTCTGGGAACCGGATAGATTTTTATAAGAAGGTGGCTTTATGAACAAGATTTTAGTCGTGGACAGTTCTCCGCAGAACACAGACCTTGTAAGCCAATGTCTCCGCACGCAAGAGTATGAAACCTTTACGGCGGAAAGCGGCTATAACGCGCTTGCGAAAATAAAACTGCACAAACCGGATTTAATAATAATAGATGTGGATTTATTCGACATGAGCGGCTATGATATTTGCAAGACGATAAAGTCAGACCCTGCCGCCAGCAATACTGTCGTGCTGCTGGTATCAGCCCGCGACACAAAGGATTTTCGCCTGCGCGCCACCGAGGTTGACGCCGACGACTTTATGGAAAAAAATTTCGACTCGGCCACACTTATAACAAAGACAAAGACGCTGCTGCGCCTAAAGGTGCTAAGTGACCAGCTTAAACAAAAATACATCGAGCTTGAAGACAAAAACAAGATGATGGACATACAAATCCAAATGAGCCGCCAGGTACAGCGGTCATTAATACCGGACATAGACATCGAGTTTAACGGCCTGACCTTTTACAGCAGTTATATACCCGTAATGGAAATAGGCGGGGACTTTTACGATGTCTTCGAATTAAACGCCCATTGCTACGCCGTGGCAATGGGCGACGTGTCCGGCCACGGCATAGCGGCGGCTCTGCTTACTTCCATGCTTAAAATGATGATGCAAAACCTGGCCGCCAAGTACTTCAACCCCGACCAGTTTCTTTTTTTTATGAACAAGGAATTTTACAAAGCGCTTAACAATATAAAAAACGAAATGTACGCCTGTATTTTTTACGCGGTAATTGACACGCAGAAGGCGGAAATATATTATTCCAATTCCGGCCTGGCCCTGCCTGTGTTTGTGGATTCGAAAAACAACAAGGTGTTTGAGCTTGTGTCCAATGGTACGCCTATCGGTATGATGGAGAATGTATCCTACCAGTTTAACCGGCAGAGCTACAACAAGGGCGACCTAGTGCTGTTCCATACCGATGGCCTGGCCGATGTATTTTACAAGGACAACCCTCAGGAATTCATGAAAAACATGGAGCGCCTGCTGCTGGATGTAAAGTCAGAATCTCCCAAGGCAATAGCGGAATTTGTGTTAAGCGAGTTTTACAATTACAATGCCACTGATTCGGAAAAACTGGCGTTAGATGACGTCAGTGTTATTATCTGTAAAATGTAAGGCGACGCCGCAAAAAAACGCCCGCGTATCATGCGGGCGTTTTTTGTGTATATTCAGAGGGCAAAACCTTAAAACCTTGGGGCCTAACGATGATTTGTTCGTTGGCCCCAAACCCCGCTGGGGACCTAACGATGGTTTGTTCGTTGGCCCCCAGACCCCTTCTTAAGTGCGGCGGGTACAACGCTTTTTGATGCAGGTACAGTCTTTTCAATTTTATTTATTGAAAAATTGCATACTGCATAAGAATGCTGCGCTTGACGCGCGAAAGATGGGGTCAAGGGGCGAAATTCCTTGCGGAGGTTTGGGGGCAGAGCCCCCAAGGTTTTAGTTTTTGACCTTTCAAGCCATACCCGTTGTCTACCGTGCCCGGGCGAAAGCCTTCTTGGGTCCGACGGTCAGTACGTACCAAACCGAGCCGGAG
>JAISYE010000035.1 GCA_031297485.1 Clostridiales bacterium | reverse complement strand
ATTAAGAGGCGCAATATCTAAGGCGTGTTTGAAAATTCCTTAAAGCGCGAAATTTCTAATGAAACCGCCGCAATGACAGCCGAGCTTGCCCGACGCTTCGCGCTGCGCCGAGCAAGCTCGACTATCGGGTGAACCCGGCGAACCCTTCTCAAACCGATATTTGATAGACGCTGGGATGCAGACCGTGAAGGCTGATTTGGACTAGCGGCGCGGCGTTTAAGCCAAGTTCGCGGCTGACCCGCTCTAAAACCTCTGTTTTATCCGTAAGCAGAATACACCGGCCATCCCTTTTAAGCACGCGGAACGCCTCCCGCATGAATGCCCCGTATAACTGATATATATCGCCGACACGAATTCGCGCGCCCCAAGGCGCGTTGGTTATAATCCTATCGGCGCAATGCCCGTTTAGCGGCAGGCGGCAGGCGTCGCCCCGCCTTACAATCACATGGCCGGACACATTGCTTTTCGCCGCTTCCACTGCTTCCTGCTCAATATCAAAGGCCAGTATTTTGCGATAAGGGTAATATTCCCGTTCGGACACAATGGTGCCGGAGCCGCAAAAAGGGTCGAGAACAACGTCGTTCTTATCAGGGCGGGAAAGCCAAACCAGCGCGTTGGCAACAGAGGGCCGGAGCGCCCCGGGCATAAACTGCCTGTAATTACCCCTGTAACGGTATGCCGCCGAGGTCAATTTCAGTGAGAAATAAGCGGCGTCCTCCATTACATCCAATCTAAAATGCAAATCGTGACTGAGCGCGTCGCCTTTTTCAAAGACAGCCGAACGCGCAGCCGGCGCGGACAGGGCTTCCAGTACCCTATCCGCGGCGTAAAAGCGGGAAAAGGAGTGTTTACCGCTGCGCGAAGCCGTAACGTGAACCCGTATTTTACGGCGGACATCGCAAAAGAACGGTAAAAACTCGGAAAATCGTATGGCTTGAATTTCTTGGGCTAACTGGATGATACTGGCTTTGTTTGTTCCCACAGGTATTTTTGCTATAAAATAGTACAAATTATCCGCGCATCTAATTTTTACTAATTGCGCAAGGGAAGCCGCCACGCAGAAAAACACCTTTCCCCGTTGCGTATCCGGCGGGGAACAGCGGCCCCCAAACAGTTCCCGCGCCTGCTCTGCCGCGATTAATTCCAGCCCCAGGTTAACCGCGGCCATTATGGGATATTCCCTGACCTTTAAAACATCGGCGTCTACCCCTATCTCATCCAATAACACGCCGCACTTCACATCCTTTTACCAGTATTTTAATCAATTTGCCAAACATGAAAACCTTGGGGCTCTGCCCCAAACCCCGCTGGGGACCTAACGATGGTTTGTTCGTTGGCCCCCAGACCCCTTCTTAAGGGCGGCGAGCAAGTGGCGAGCAAACTCGACTAGCATTGCAGCGGTTTCATTCGCAATTCAGCGCTTTAAGGAATTTTCAAACACGCCTTAGGCCACGAATGGACACGAATGGTTTATATTCGTGGTTATTCGTGTTCATTCGTGTTCATTCGTGGTTTTCACCCTTAGGGGCCTAACGATGGTTTGTTCGTTGGCCCCCGATAGTCGAGCTTGCTTGACGCATACCCATTAACTGACGTGATAATAATTATAAAAATACCAATGTCAACAGGTTAAGGATTTTCGAGTTATACTCTCGAACATTGAGACTTGCCACATTAAAGTCACCGCACTCGCCGCCCTTAAGAAGGGGTCTGCGTCGAGCAAGTTCGACTATCGTACTCGCCGCCCTTAAGAAGGGGTCTGGGGGCCAACGAACAAACCATCGTTAGGTCCCCAGCGGGGTTTGGGGCAGAGCCCCAAGGTCTTAAGGTTTTAAGGTTTTGACCTTCCCCAAGGTTTTTAGGATTGCTTTCCCTATGAAATAAAGCGCTTCTTAATCCTCAAATAGACAGGAATAAGTATAATGTTCGCGGCCAGCCATGCGGAAGGGTTGGCGAAACAAATGGATGTAAAGCCGAAGGGGTGGTCGGCGTTGAAGCGGCTGACCAAGAAAATACCCACCAAGGCCCGCGCAAGCAGCTCAAAAACCCCCGCGCCCATTGCGATAATAGCGTAACCAAGCCCTTGTATAGAGTTGCGCAGCACAAACAGCGTCCCCAGCGGGAAATAGAACGCGCCCACAATAAGTAAAAATCGAACAATATTATTAAGTATAACGGTTTCACTGGGGTCAACAAACAGCAGCGACACATACCTGCCGGCGAATATAGCAACCGCGTAAGCCGCGACAGCAAAGCACAGCGCCAGCAGAATAGCCCGTCGCACACCTTTATGAACCCGGGCGATTTTACCCGCGCCGAGGTTTTGGCTGACATATATGGCCATTGCGGCACCCAAGGCTTCCATAGGCTGCACAAGTATCAAACTCACCTTGCTTCCGGCGGTTATGGCGGCCACTATGTCCGCGCCGTAGGGGTTTACGTTGCTTTGCAGGATTATGCTGCCTATAGCGGTTATGGAAAATTGCAAGGCCATGGGCATACCGTTCCCCATCAAATGACGCATTATCCTAAAGTCAGGACGCCATTCACCTTTAGGTATACGCATTTCCGGGAATTTTTTAAGCATGTAAACAAAACAGGCCAAGGCGGAAACCGCTTGCGACATCACAGTGGCGAGAGCCGCGCCAAAGGTGGCCATCCCAAAAGCCGTTATGAATAAAATATCCAGCACAATATTTACACAGGAGGACATAATAAGGAACAGCAGCGGCGTGCGGCTGTCGCCTAAGGCCCTTGAAACGCCGGCAAGTACATTATAGGCCATGGCGACGGGTATTCCGGCGAAAATTACGGTTATATACATCTGGGCGTAGCCGAAAATTTCTGGCGGGGTACGCACAACCGTCAAAATTGTTCTTGCGCCAGCCACGGTTATCAGGGTCAGCACAGCGGCTATTGCCACGGAAAGGAACACAGTGTTTACTAAAAAGCGCCGCACGTTCTTTGTATCCTTTGCGCCGCAGGCGTTTGCCACGGGTATGGCGAACCCCATGCTTGAGCCTATTACAAAGCCCAGCGCCAAGAAATTCAGCGGGCCGGTGGAACCTACGGCAGCCAGCGCTTCCTTGCCTACAAACCGGCCTACTATTGCCGTATCCGCCATGTTATACACCTGCTGCAGCAAGTTACCCAGGAGCATCGGAGTCATGAACGTCAGCACAACCTTCAGCGGGTCGCCCTGTGTTAAATCCTTTTTCATATGATTCCCCTTTCTTTAGGACCTGTTTGAAAACTTGATTCCCGCGCGAAGCGTCGAGCAAGCCCGACTATCGCACTAGCCGCCCTTAAGAAGGGGTCTGCGTCGAGCAAGCCCGACCATCGCACTAGCCGTCCTTAAGAAGGGGTCTGGGGGCCAACGAACAAACCATCGTTAGGTCCCCTGCGGGGTTTGGGGCAGAGCCCCAAGGTCTTAGCCTTAGGTCTTAGCCTTAGGTTTAGGTCTTAGGTCTTAGGCCTTAGTTCTTAGGCCTTAGTTCTTAGGTCTTAGGAATTTTCAAACACGCCCTAGCTCAGGTTGTAAATATCTTCATTTAAACTTCCCCAAATATGTAGTGACGGCTGCGGTTACTGCCCGCGGACCAGTACGGGCGCCACATTCCGGCCTTCTGTACACCTTGCGGCCGTCCTTATGTTATATACCTGTACCTCATATTTGTCAATTCATTCATTAAAAAAACTGTTTTGCAAAATTTTCGTGTGTAGTGTATAATTTATCTGACCAAACAAAGGGAGGTTTTTTTATAAATGGCCAGAAGCATGACGGGTTACGGCAGAGGCGAATGCGCGCGCAATAACCGCAAGTTCGTCGTGGAACTAAAATCTGTAAACCACCGGTATTGCGATTTTAATATTCACATTCCGCGCCTTATGAATCCGTTTGAGGACAGGCTTAAAAGAATGCTTGCCGCCGAACTTTCGCGGGGCAAGGTAGACGTGTATGTGACCTTTGAAACAACCGCGGCGGGTGATGTCAAAATACAGCGCAACGATGTGTTCGCCAGCGCGTATATCTCCGCGTTGTCTGAAATGCGCCGGCGTTACAAACTTTCCGGTGAAATTTCTGTTGAGCTATTGTCGCGTTTTTCTGAAATCTTTTCTGTGGAACGCGCTATAGACGACGCGCAAGTCTTAGGCGAACTGTGGGAAACGCTTGAGGATGCGGCGCGTATGGCGCTGGAAGGTTTGGCCGCTATGCGCGAATCCGAGGGGGACGCATTAAAAGGCGACATTTTGGACAAACTTGTGACAATCCAAAGTTTGGCAAAGGACGTAGGCGTTCGCGCCCCGCTGGTTTCAGCTGAATATTCCGAAAAACTGCGGGCGCGTATGGCGGAATTGCTGGAATCATACGCTCTGGACGAACCGCGCCTGCTTACGGAAATTACCCTTTTCGCCGACCGCGTATCCGTAGACGAGGAACTTACCCGCCTGAACAGCCACATCAGGCAGCTTGGCGCTATACTTGCCCAAGACGGGCCTATTGGCCGCAAGCTGGACTTTCTTGCGCAGGAGCTTAACAGGGAAGTAAACACCATTGGCGCTAAGTCTAATGACCTTACTATTTCCAAATTAGTGGTAGAATTAAAGAACGAAGTTGAAAAAATACGTGAGCAGGTTCAAAATATAGAATAGGAGGTGTTTTTATGTCTGAGAGCCGGATAATCAATATAGGCTTTGGCAATATTGTATTTATCAACAGAGTAATCGCCATAATAAGCAATGATTCGGCGCCCGTAAAACGCATGATAAACCAGGCCGTGGAGCAGGGGATGTTAGTGGACGCCACCCAAGGCCGAAGGACCCGCTGTGTAATTGTAATGGACAGCGGGCACGTAGTGTTATCAGCCCTGCAGCCTGAAACAGTGGGCAACAGAGTGGCTAAAGGCACGTTTGAGGCAAACGTCCTTAACGAAGACGCTCAAAATTCCATATGAGGAGGAGGCAAAGGATGCAAAACAGCGGAATGCTGATAATAATTTCAGGCCCGTCCGGGTCTGGAAAAGGTACAGTGGTTAAGCATCTGGGGCCTGAGAAAAATTACGCGTTATCCATATCGGTGACGACACGCAAGAAACGAGCCTGTGAAGAAGAAGGGAAGGATTATTTTTTCTGTACAACGGAGGAATTTGAGCGTATGCGCAATAATGGCGAGCTGCTGGAACACGCGGTTTTTTGCGGGAAATATTACGGCACGCCGCGCGTATATGTAGAAGAGCAGGTAAAACTCGGGAAGGCCGTTGTGCTGGAAATAGACGTAAACGGCGCGCTGCAGATAAAGGAAAAATTCGCGGGCGCGGTGCTTATTTTTTTAATGCCGCCCACAATGGCGGAATTAAAAAGCCGGCTGATTAACCGCAACACAGAGAATAAGGAGACAATAGAAGCCAGGCTGCGCCGCGCCAACGAGGAAGTAAAGCTGATTGACAAATACGATTATCTTGTGCTTAACGACGAAGTGGAAAGCGCGGCGGCGCGCGTAGACACAATAGTAGATGCGGAGAGGCTTAAGCCCTGCCGCAACCTGGTCATTATCAACAGTTTTAAAGGAGATGTGTTATAATGCTATGGCCTTCTTATACAGAACTTATGGAAGTATTGAACAACGACCAGTCCATGGACAACAAAATAACCAGCCGCTATTCCATAGTTATCGCGGCGGCCAAGAGAGCGCGTCAGATAATTGACGGAGCCGAGCCGCTGATCTATACAAGGTCGGACAAAGCCGTATCCATTGCCGTAAACGAGATATACAAGAGGAAAATCAAGATAAACGCCGGCACAACCAGCAACACCATGGTAATAGACAACGAGTCGCTTTCCGAACGATAAGTATGGAGAGCGCGGCATATATTTTTGACATGGACGGCGTGCTGATAGACAGCCAGCCCCTGCACTTTGAAGCTGACAGGAGTACTCTTCGCGCCTGCGGGGTAACGGGAGACTTAGGGTTTGTCACAAGCTGCGCCGGTATGGCTACGGCAGAGCGCATGGCCTTATACAAAGAAAAATTTAACGTAACCGCCGCGGTTAAGGATATGATTGCCACAAGCAAGAGGCTTGCGCGCGAAACCTTTGCCGAAGCGCCGCTTTGCGCCATACCAGGTATTGAGAATTGGCTTGCCGCTTTGCGCGGGCAGGGTATGCCCCTTGCTGTCGCGTCCTCTACCGCAGGGGACTTGATACGCATTATTCTGAAAAGGACAGGGCTTGCCGGATATTTTGACATTATCGTAAGCGGTGAAGACTTACCGCGCAGCAAGCCTCATCCCGACGTATTCCTGCTGGCGGCCAAACTGCTGGGCGTCGCGCCGGAACGCTGCACAGTGGTAGAGGATTCCTCCAACGGCGTGCTTGCCGCTAAACGCGCGGGCATGCGCTGCGTTGGGTACCGCAACCCAAACTCCGGCGAGCAAGATTTAAGTCTGGCTGACACAATTGTATACAAGTACGACGTATAGCTTAAGACCTTGGGCAAGCCCACAGCGGTAACAAACGGTAAAGCGCCCTCTTGTCCTTAATTAAGTCCGCGCCTATCCATGGGCGCGGACTTAAGGACACTTCCGGCTATCATGTCGTGTCTGTTAAGAGGCGCAAGGCGCTTGTCCGCCGGATTCTTCTTAATGAGCGCGCGCGAAACGCAAGAAGGGGTCGGGACCGGCTATCAGCCCCCAACGGGGTTTAGGGCCAACGAAGAAACTATCGTTAGGCCCCTAACAGTGCCGCTAAGTTTACCGCCAAATCACCTGATTTTTAAGAACTATGAACGCGCCGATGAGGCGTGCCAAGGTTTTTGTAAGTCTTTTAGCCAGCGGCTTCCAGTTTGTCTATCAGGCCTCTGAAAACTGACAAGGCTTGCCTTACCGTCGTGGAGGCTGACATGTCTACGCCGGCTTTTTTTAGTTGGTCGATTGAGTATTCAGAGGAGCCGCATCTCAGGAAGTTGACATAATCATCCACAGCCGCCGCGCCTTCCCTTAAAATCCTGCGGGACAGTGCCACAGCCGCGGAAAACCCCGTAGCGTACTGGTAGACGTAGAACGCGTTATAGAAATGCGGTATACGCGCCCATTCAAAGTCTATCTGCGAATCTAAAATTATTCCGCCGCCGTAATACTTTTCATTAAGACCGCGGTACAGCTCGCAAAGGGAACTGACTGTAAGGGGCTCGCCCTGTTCGGCCATCTGGTGCGCGAGCATTTCAAATTCCGCGAACATGGTCTGGCGGAAAACCGTCGAGCGGAACTGTTCTATAAAATGGTTGATGATGTACCTGCGCTGTATATCGTCCGCGGTAACTTTAAGCAAGTGCTCCGTCAGCAGCGCCTCGTTTACCGTGGACGCCACCTCGGCCGTGAATATGGTATGACCGGAATATACATAGGGCTGCGCGTCCCACGAATAATAACTGTGCATTGCGTGGCCCATTTCGTGCGCTATTGTAAACATATCATTCAATTTATTATCGAAATTCATCAGCACATAGGGATGACGTCCATACGCGCCCCAGGAATAGGCGCCGCTGCGCTTGCCCTCGTTTTCGTACACGTCAATCCACCCGGAATTAAAGCCCGACTTAACCACCCGAGTATACTCCGCGCCCATTGGCGTCAGCGCCTGCAGTACGGTGGCTTTCGCGTCCTCATAGGTTACTTTTGTGTCCGCTTCCGGCACTAAGGGAGTATACAAGTCGTACATATGCAATTCGGGCAGGTTGAGTATTTTCTTGCGCAGCCGCACGTATCTGTGCATATCCGGTAAAAATTCCTCTGTAACCTTGATAAGATTTGTGTATACCTGCACCGGAATATTATTTTCCGCCAGAGAGGCTTCTATAGAGGAGGAGAATTTATGCGCCTTCGCGAAGAAGATATCCTTCTTTACACTGGCATTATACAAGGCGGCGATGGTATTCTTCATTTTTATATATTCGGCGTAAAACGCGTTGAATGTTTCGCGCCGCACGTCTCTATTGGCTGATTCCATTAACGATATATACCGGCCGTGGGTAATTTGCACTTCCTTGCCATATTCGTCCTTTATAACCGCGAATTTCATATCCGCGTTATTTAGCATTGAATAAGCGTTCTGTGGCGCTTCGGCAATCTCGTAGGACCGCGCCAGAAGTTCCTCCATTTCCGGCGAAAGCACATGGGCTTTAAGACGCGCAAGGTTATCCAGGTAATGTCTATATACCTCAAGTCCCGGCTTAGCCATATTTTTTATCCGGCTATCCGGCAGGGCCAAAATTTCAGGCTCAATAAACGCGGCGGAGGCCGAAAGTTTGGACAACAAATTCCCAGCCTTATCCGCCATGCCCTGATACTCGCTTACTCTACTATCCTCATGCAGGCGCATATTAGCGTACACGAACAGGCGCTCCATCGCTTCCTCTAATTCGTCCTTAACACGCAAGCACTCCAGCAGCACAGACGCGTCGCCAAGTCTGCCTCTATATTTATCAAGCTCGTTTTCACGCGCGGAAAGCACGTCATAATCAAACTGCCAGCCTTCCTCCAACGCGTACAAGTCCTCTATGCGCCATTTATACTGCCGCTGGATTTCCGAACGCTGCTTTATCTCCATAAAACACTCCCCTTTTTACAAACAAACACATTTACCAAATATAAAACCTACATCTAAATCTAAACCTAAACCTAAATCTAAACCTAAAAACTAAGACCTTGGGGCTCTGCCCCAAACCCCGCTGGGGACCTAACGATGGTTTGTTCGTTGGCCCCCAGACCCCTTTTTAAGGGCGGCGAGCGCTATAGTCGAGTTTGCTCGGCCCAGCCTTTTTAAGGGCGGCGAGCGCTATAGTCTTGCTTGCGCGAAGCTTCGCGCAAGCGAGACTATCTAATCTAGTTTTCAAAAATGTCCTAATAGATGACTATCAGTGTTAATTGTTATAATAGCAGTATGGTGGCAAAATGGCAAGTGGCGGACAGCTTTGGCCTCACCCGCGCCCCGCGGCTTCTTCTTTGTTACATAGTCGCCAGGTTGGGGGTCTTAAACTTCATTATATTAAGGGCGTGAGCGCGTTCGCTTATGCGGATAGTTTCCTCCAGCACCGCAATTTGATACTTGTAAGTGTCCACGTCCAACTGGGTCAGTTTACCAACCGCCAGCTGGGTTTCCCTTAGCGCCAGCTGGCTTTTCATGTTTTCCAAATCCAGACGGCTGGCGGCTAGGGAGGCTTCCGCGTTCTTAAGGTCGTTGTACAGCGTTGTGACGCTTTGCTCGATTTGTGTCTTGGTGTCGTTTACCGCGCGGCCCGCTTGCTGCACGCGTATTTCCAGTTCTTCCTCGCTTTGGCTGCTTACGTGTTCGTAATAGGACGCCAGCTGATACTCCGCCACAGCCAGGTCGTCATATTTTTTCTGCAGGTCCAGGCTGTTATCCAGAGTGTTTTGTATGGCCTGGGTAAGGTATACGTCGCCCAGAGGCTCGTACTTTAAATCCAGCTCCAGCAGATACTTCTTGTCCAGGGACGTGCCCATTGCGCTGTTAAGGGAAATATACGCCTTATCTATGGCTATTACCTTTGCTTCCCGGTTGGCCGACATCTTTTCGTATTCGCTTAAGGTCTTGTCATACTCGCTTTGGCTTATCATGCCCAGTTCCAGCTTTAACTTTGATATGTCCAGGCTCTTCTTGGTCAGCGCCATGTTTTCGTCATACATGCGCAAGTCGCTTTCCGCGTTTATTATCTGCGCGAACACCTGGGTAATCGTAAACATTATGCGGTCCTTCTGCATAGTCTCATTACCCGAGTAATAGCCTTTGTTCAAGGTGTTCTGCATTAGCTGCACCGCTAAGTTAAGGTTTGTGGCATGGTCCTGGGATAACCGCAGGTTATCCTTTATCTTGTCAGCAGCCTCGTCCAAGAGCACAATATTATCCTCGTTAGTCCGGAGGGCGCTGCTTACGCTTATGGCCGCCTTTGCGGCCTGCGATACAGTAAGCGTCTGCGCCGCCTTCTTCTGCGCCGCCTGTGCAACTGTCGTCATAAGCAGGACGCACGCGATTACCGCCGTGATTATTTTCCTCATTATCCCTTTCCCTCTTTCTTTTACATTCTTTTACATTCTTTAACCAATATCAACAGATTAAGGATTTTCGAGTTATACTCGCAAACATTGAGTTTTCTAAGCCGCCCTTAATGCGTCGACCCGATTATCATACTCGCCGCCCTTAATGCGTCGAGCAAACCCGATTATCATACTCGCCGCCCTTAATGCGTCGAGCAAGCCCGATTATCGCGCTCGCCGCCCTTAAGAAGGGGTCTGGGGGCCAACGAACAAACCATCGTTAGGTCCCCAGCGGGGTTTGGGGCCAACGAACAAACCATCGTTAGGCCCCAAGGTCTTAAGGGCTTGACCTTTTCCTTAAGGGCTTGACCTTTTGTTGACATTGATCCTTTAACATGTAACCTCAGGCAAAATTCTTTGCGGTGAGCTTTGGAAATGTAACTATCATTTCCGTGCCTTGGTTAAGAGCACTTTTTACCAGTACCGAGGCGTCATGCTGCTTTATAATCCACTCGGCTATGGATAGCCCAAGACCAGTGCCGCTGGTCTCGTAACCCCGCGACTTGTCCGCCCGGTAGAAACGCTCGAATATAAACGGCAGGTCCTCCTCGCTTATGCCAGCGCCGTCGTCCCGCACCGACAGCTCCGGATGTCCTTCCCTGTTATATATACGTATAATAATACTGCATACCTCTTTTGCGCAATACTTTTGGCTGTTTTCTATAAAAATCCATAACATCTGCTTCAGAAGCCCTAAGTCGCCAGTTACAATTTCTTCCGATTCCTCCCGCAGTTCTATCTGACTGTACCTTGAAGCCCCACCTTCCGACATAACCGCCGCTTCCTTTATTACTTCAGAAACCACAAAACCCAAACTGACGCGCTGCTTGTTAATCTGCTGCTTATCCCTTGCCAGCAGCAGCAGCTTTTTTACCATCATGCTCATGTGCTCGGTCTCGCTTTTTATGGAGTCTATGGATTCCTGCAAAATATTGGGGTCGCTCTTTCCCCAGCGGTCTATCAGGTTGGCGTAGCCCTGTATTACCGATATGGGCGTGCGCAGCTCGTGGGACGCGTCTGATATAAAGCGGCTTTGTTTGTTAAAGGATATTTCCAGCCTGCCTATCATGTCGTTAAAGGTGTCCGCCAGTTTTTTTATTTCGTCGTTAGGGCCGTTTAATATTATCCTGCGGCTTAAATCCTCCACGCCTATCTCCGCGGCTGTGCGGCGTATGGCGTTTATAGGCCGCAGCAGCACCTTGCTTATATAGCGCCCTATAAGGAACGCGCCCAACACGCCAATAATATTCGCCCACAGGAACATGTCGGAGAAGAGCTTAAGCGCGCGTATCTCCGTGGAGTAGGGCCGGAACACCATGATACGCACAAGCGACCCGTTTACGTTTATCAGTTCCTCGCCGGTCATGTAGTGCGCCCCGCTTAATTGTACGGCCATGGGCGGGCTTTCGTCCCCGTCAAAGCCCAAAAATCCCCCTACTCCTTGGGCAAGGGCGTCCTCAACCCGTGTTCCGTTCGGGGAAGGCGCGACTGTCCTATAGCCTATGGAAAATTCCTCGATACGCGAGGTGTTAACTATAACTTTATCCACCTCGCTCATTACGGATATTTCTACGTTCTTGCCGGGCTTAAGGTCTATAAGCGCCTCGCGGGTTATCTTGTTACCAGCTAAAATATATTCCGCCACTTTTTGCGCGGTTTCGTCCAATTCCTGCTCGGACGCGTTACGATAGTAGAAGGACGCGTTGGCGAACAAAAACACGCAGGTCAGCGTAAACACCATAGAGAACATACATCCGTACAATATAGTTATTTTAACTGTTATGGGCAGCCTGTCGAATTTTTTAATCCTTAGCAATATAGCCCACTCCCCGCAGCGTATGGATAAACTTAGTGTTAAACCGGTCGTCCAGTTTTTGCCGCAAGTATCGTATATATACATCCACTACGTTTGTCTCGCCCAGGTAGTTATAGCCCCATACCTCGTTTAATATCTGGTCGCGGGTTATTACGTTGTTCTTATTTTGCACCAGATAGACCAGCAGTTCGTACTCTGTTTTTGTAAGTTCCACGGTTTCTCCGCTTACTTCCACATAACGGCGCAGTGTGTCAATTTTTAGGTTGTTAAGCGTGAGTATGCCGTTTTCCTCCGTATCATTAATGTGCTTCTTTTTAAGCGCGGCCCTCATGCGAGCCAGCAGTTCCTCTATAACAAAGGGCTTTGTTATATAGTCGTCCGCGCCGGAGTCCAGGCCTGTTACTTTGTCCGTTATCTCGCCCTTGGCGGTCAGCATTATTATCGGCACATCCGTGCGCACAGAGGAATCCGAGCCGCCCCGCAGTATCTTGACTATCTCCATGCCGTCTATGCCGGGCAGCATCAAATCCAGCAGAACAATGTCAAAGGCTTTTTCGCGGAAAAGCCGCAGCCCGCCGCGGCCATCATGGGCCACGTCCACGCCGTAGCCCTCGTAACGCAATTCCAGTTCCACAAACCGCGCCAGTTTTACTTCGTCCTCTATTATAAGGACATTTTTACCGTTGGGGGTCTTACTCATAACGCAACGCCTCTATTGGGTTCAGCTTCGCCGCCTTGCTGGCCGGGTACACGCCGAATATTATGCCTATAGCGGTTGAAATGCCAACCGCCAATATTACCGACTGTAGTGACATTAAGGGTGTTATGCCGGTCATCTGGCCGGCCAGGCGCCCGCCGCCGTAGCCCAGCCCCAGCCCCAGCACCCCGCCGATGCCTGTTAAGATTATAGCCTCTATTAGAAACTGCACACGGATATCGCCGTTGCGCGCGCCTATGGACTTGCGGATGCCTATTTCCTGCGTGCGCTCCGTTACTGTTACGAGCATGATATTCATAACGCCTATGCCGCCTACCAGCAGGGATATGGCCGCCACACCGCCTATAAAGTTAGTTACCATGCTCATTACGCTGTTTATCTGGTCCATCATTTGCATGGTGTTCTGCACATAATACTTTTCCGTTGTGCCGTGGGCGGCGTCCAAGGTTTCGGTTATCAGCGTGGCCAAGTCCGTCGTCTTGTCCGTGTCGCTTACCGCGATGGATATCTGCTCCACAGTGTTTGCCCCCGCCAGGCGCTGGGCTGTTGTTATTGGCATGGTCAGGCTGTCTGGGAACTGGTCGCTGTACATGGCCTCGATTTCGGCGTTTTGGTTTTTCATCACGCCGATTACCCTGTAGGTGGTGGTGCCCCGTGAGGATTTCAGCGATATTTTCTGACCGATTACCGATTGGTCCGACAGACCGAACACTTTTTCGGCTGTAGTATCATATATTACCACAACTTTGCTGCCCATGTCCACATCATTGGCGTTTATATACCTGCCGTACAGAATTTCTGGGCTGCTGATTTCGTAGTTGTCTTCCATTACGCCTGTTATAGAGGCGGAATTGGTTTTCTTTGGGTCCAGGAGTTTAATGTAGGTCCCGCCGCCAATAGTGTAGATTGGCGAAATATACTTAAAGTCGCTGCCAAAAGTGTCCCGCAGCAGTACGTAGTCTGACATGGAGAGCCTGTCGCTGCGGCTTATATTACGGTTGCCTTGCAGACGCACCGTAAGGCGGCCCACGCCCATTTCCTCGAAGTTTTCCATCATAGCGGCTGTGCTGCCCGCTCCTAAGGACGCGATTATTATTACCGAGCCTATGCCTATGACTATGCCAAGCATGGTCAGAAGCGCCCGCACCTTGTTTGCCACTACGTTTTTAAGCGCTGATTTCATACTTTGTAAAATACTCATAAGGTCACTCTCCTTGGGGGTTAACGTCCGGCGGGGGCAGGTCCGGCCTTCGCGCGGTCAATGGGTTTGTGCCGGCGCGTCTGATATTATGCGTCCGTCTCTGAATGTTACTATGCGTTTTGTATGCCGGGCGATATCCTGTTCATGGGTTACCATTACTATTGTGGCGCCTTCGCTGTTAAGCCACTGGAAGATACCCATTATTTCCTCGCCGGAGACGCTGTCCAAGTTACCCGTGGGTTCGTCCGCCAGGAGGATACTGGGGCTGTTAACCAGCGCCCGGGCTATGGCGACCCGCTGGCGCTGGCCGCCGGACAGCTCGTTGGGCTTATGCTTCATACGGTCTGTCAGGCTGACTTTTTCCAGGGCTTCCAGGGCTTTTTTACGGCGCTTGCCTCCTGAAACATTGGCGTAGACCATTGGCAGTTCCACATTCTCATAGGCGCTGAGTTTTGGCAGGAGGTTAAAGGACTGAAACACGAAGCCGATTTTTTTATTACGGATACTGGCGAGTTTCGATTCCCTAGTTTTTCCTATGTCGATACCTTCCAGCATATAGGTACCCTCCGTTGGTTTATCCAGGCAGCCCAAGATATTCATCATAGTTGATTTACCCGAGCCGGACGCCCCCATTATTGCCAAAAACTCGCCCGGTTTTACGGCAAACTCTACCTCCCGCAGTGCCAGGACCTCTATTGAGCCCTGCCGGTACAGCTTTGAAAGCTCCTGCACTCGTATTATTTCCGGTACCATCTCCACTTACATTCACTCCTTTTTTTTACATAGGTTTAAAGCAAGGTCAAGGCCAAAAGCAAGGTCAAGGCCAAAAACAAGGTCAAAACCAAAAGCAAAAGCAAGGTCAAGGCCAAAACCAAGGTCAAGGCCAAAAGCAAGGTCAAGACCAAAAGCAAGGTCAAAACCTTGGGGCTCTGCCCCAAACCCCGCTGGGGACTCGCCCCCAGACCCCTTCTCAAGTTCAAAGGCAAAAGAACTGCTTTGTTGAAAATTTTACATAGGGTTTAAAGCAAGGTCAAGGCCTTGGGGCCTAACGATGGTTTGTTCGTTGGCCCCGATAGTCGAGCTTGCTCGACGCAAACCCCGCTGGGGACCTAACGATGGTTTGTTCGTTGGCCCCCGATAGTCGAGCTTGCTCGACGCAG
>JAISYE010000034.1 GCA_031297485.1 Clostridiales bacterium | reverse complement strand
CCTTTAAGGTGGGGGCAAATCTTCGCTTTGCAGTTTTAACGTCGGCTTTTTAACGGTAGCGGCAGTATGCCCCATGATATAAAATTAGAACCAACTCGTCAAACCCTTGATTTTACGGGCTTTTTGAGTTGGTTCTATTATATCACACGCCTCGGTAAAATGGGTCGGATTTAGGACGTGTTTGAAAACTGGATTCCAGCGCGAAATTGCAGTGGTTTCATTAGAAATTTCGCGCTCTAAAGAATTTTCAAATACGTCTTAGCAGCCCGTTGTTTTTCGCGTATTGTTCCAAAAGGTTTTTTTGCGTGGATATGCTGTTGCTTTCCTTGTCGTCGCCGTCATCGCGGCTCAACCGCTCGTATAACGGCGTGATTTTGGTTTCTTTCATTGCGCTTCCCTCCGATATAAAAAATAAGCTGTAAAAGTATTATTCACCAATTTGTGATGAATAAGTCTTTTACAGCTTACAACACCACGCCCCTACGATAACGATATTCAATTTTTGTGATAGTCTTTTGCGGCTTGTTCCAACAGTCACGCCTTAGTATAATTTGTGATTTTCTGCTTGTCTATGGCGCCGGACGGGAGTATAATACCTTCTTAACAAGTAAGCACCTTAAGGAGGTAACTGAATGGCCAAAAAGAAATGTACATACGGCGAAGCGGAAGAGGTCAGCCCGTCCGGCGACGGAAGCCCGTCCGGCAACGGAAGCCCGTCCGGCGACGGACAAGCGGCTCCGCTCTGGAGGTCGGCCCGTCCAGCGGTGGGCGGATGGTTAGTCGCGTTGTGCGTCTGCCTTTTTTTTACGACGGTACGCGCGTCCGAACCAGCAGGGTATACGCCGCAAAAGCGGGAGTTCCGCGCGGCCTGGATAGCCACGGTGGGTAACATCAACTGGCCCTCCGCGAAAGGGCTAGGGGTGGAGGCCCTTAAGGCGGAGTTCGTGGCCCTGGCGGACGAGGCGAAGGATAAACGGCTTAACGCGCTGGTGGTGCAAGTGCGCCCCGCGGCCGACGCCTTTTATGAGTCCCAGCTTAACCCTTGGTCAGAATACCTGACGGGCACGCAAGGCCAAAGCCCCGGCTTCGACCCGCTGGCCTTTATGATAGAGGAAGCGCACAAGCGCGGCTTGGAATTCCACGCCTGGTTCAACCCATTCCGAGTCAGTAATACGGGCGGAGAAAAAAACTGGGCGGAGAACAGCATGGTGCGCCGGTACCCTTCCTGGGTAGTGGATTACGACAATAAGAAGTACCTAAACCCCGGTATACCGGAAGCGCGGGCGTTTGTTCTGGAATCCATTATGGAAGTTGTGCGCGGCTACGACATAGACGCCGTGCATTTTGACGATTATTTCTACCCGTACCCGGCGCGCGGCGAAACGTTTCCGGACAGTGAAACCTTCGTTGAGAACAGACGGGTATTTGATAACATAGCGGATTGGCGCAGGGACAATGTTAGCCTGTTTATAAAGAGCGTATGGGAGGCCGTAAAGGCGGAAAAACCATATGTCCAAGTGGGTATCAGCCCTTTCGCCATATGGCGCAGCAAGGCCAACGACCCGGCGGGCATAGAGACCACGTCGGACGTCAGTTCCTATGACAGCAACTACGCGGATACGCTGCTGTGGGTCAGGAATAACTGGGTGGACTATATAGCGCCGCAGATTTACTGGGAATTTGACCATAAGTCCGCCGCCTACGGCAAGGTGCTGGACTTTTGGATACGTGAGATGGTCAAGTACCCGGATGTAAACTTGTACGTGGGGCACGCGGCGTATAAAATCGGAAGCGCGGGTTCCTGGCATAACCCTCAGGAACTGCCAGACCAGCTGCGGTATAATCAAAAATTTGGGGCGGAGGTTGTGCGGGGAAGTATTTTTTACAACATAGCCGCTATAACTAATAATTACCTTGGATTTGGCGATACGCTTAAAAACCATTTGTATAAATACCCCGCGCTGCCTCCGGTAATAAACAGCCGCCAGACGGGCGACCGTCCTTCGGCGGTAAGCGGCGCCGCGCCCGGTCCGGTGACAATCCACAGCGCGGAGGTCACGGAGGCGGGCGTCGAAATAACCTTTGGCGCGTCGGATGAAAACACGGCGTACTTTGTGGTTTACCGCGGATCGGGAAGGGCGCCGGACATTGAGGACCCTTCCGGCATAATAGGCGTTATCCGGCATGACGGGCAGCCGGTCCGGTTTGCGGACGGTGACCTTGCAATCGGCGCGCGGGCTTACGCCATAACCGCGTTGGACAGGTTTAATAAGGAAAGCCTGCCGAGTTTTACAGCTGTGCTTTCAATAAATCCCTGATTTCAATAAGCACTTCCAGTTCTTTAGACACAGGGGGAGGCGGAGCAGCCGCCTCCTTTTTCAGTTTCAGCGTACCCAGAAGCTTTATCAGGCAAAAGATTATAAAGGACATAATAAAGAAACTGATAATGTGCTGAATCACGCTGCCGTATAACACCGCCAACTCAGGAACGTCGCCCGCCGCCGGCCTAAGCACAAACTTAAACGTGGACAGGTCTATGCCAGACACAGCCAGGTTAAGCATCGGCATGAGCATCTCCTGCACAATGGAGTTGACTATCGCGGTAAACGACGAGCCGAGTATTATGCCTACCGCCATGTCAATTACGTTGCCGCGCATTAAGAATGCTTTAAACTCAGTGATAAACTGCTTTTTCATAAAGTACAGTCATCCTTTCGATAATAGTCGAGCTTGCTCGACGCAGTTGAACGTTTTTTTTAACGTTGAAGTGTCTTTATTTTTTTCTCAAGTTCGCGCTTATTCGGCAAGCCCTCCAGGTCCATCGTCTGCCATTGATTCCATTATTTTTACGTATATATGCGCCTCAATTGAAAATAATATCATTTGCGTCGGGCAAGTTCGACTATCGCGTCGAGCAAGCTCGGCTGACTAAGGCGTGTTTGAAAACTCCTCAAAGCGCGAAATTTCGAATAAAACCGCTGCAATGATAGTCGAGCTTGCTCGACGCTTCGCGCTGCGTCGAGCAAGCTCGACTATCGGAATCCAGTTTTCAAACACGTCCTAATGCGCCAGCGGTTTAGTTGATACAAAATTTTGAACGGAGGACTTTTTTAATGAAAAGGAAAATAGCTTGTTTTCTTGCTACAACCACGATTATCGCGTCAATGGCCTGCAATGCTTTCGCCCGGGAAGCGGACGCCGGCTTGCTGACCGCGCGTCCAGACATTACGCCTGCGGCGAAGAGCCCTGCCCAGCCGGCGGCGCGCCCGACAGCCACTCCACGGCCGGAGCGCGGTACGCAACCGACGCCCGGCAGAACAGGCGCGGCGGACTCTGACACCGGTACTGCGACCAGAACGGGCGGCGGCGCCACAAACAGCGGCGGCATTGGGTCCGCGGCGGATAATTACACGCTTAACGGCACGAGAATAAACGCCGATAACATCAACGAAATGCTGAGCGACATGGGGCTCAGCGCCGACCAGGGTGTCAGAGCGCAGAACGGCACATACATTGTGCGCGACGGCGGCGAACTCTGGCTGATAAGCGGCAACTTCAGGGCGAAAATAGAAGTGCTTATATACGCGGACAGCGCAGACCGGAGCGCTGCCGTGGATACTTTGGACAACGCCCTTGAGGACAAAAACGTCATACCCTTTGTAACCCGATAAGCAGGCGCAAACTGCCGAAAAGTCCCGGGCTGACACAACCTAAGACCTTGGGGCTCCGCCTCAACCCCCGCTGGGTACTAGTCCCCAGCGGGGGTTTGGGGGCGGAGTCCCCAAGGTCTTAATCTTTTGTCCACTCCCCGGCAAGCCTTGCCTTCGCGCGTTCAGCCCTTAGAGTTCATTAGTTCCTGGCGGTTTTCATAAATAATGTCAAGGGATTTGGCGACGTCGTCCTCCACGGCGCGGAAATGAGAGGTAAAACTCATCAGGGCGTCGCGCATAGAGTCGCTTGTCACAGCCAACATGTCGTCCACATACTCGAAGGCGCTAATCCGGATATTCCGAGCCATGCGTTTCGCCTCGTCCACAATGGCGCGCGCGTGCGCCTCGGCCTGCTTGGACAGAACATGTTCGCTTAGCATCTCCTGCGCCTGGCTTTCACCCTCGCGGATTATGCTGGCGGCCTTATTTTTCGCATCGTCTATTATTTTATCGCGGTCGTCAGTTATTCGCTGCGCCTGCCGTAGTTCGTCGGGAAGATTAAGACGCATGTCTTCTAAAATTTCCAATATACGCCTCTTGTCAATAGAAACTCTCTTCGAAAAAGGATTGGTCTTGCCTTTGTCTATAAGGTCCTCCAACATTTCCAAATATTCCTCCAATGAATAGTCCATTATTTATCCCCTCGTTTTCTGTAGTAGTCTTCTATAACCAAGTCCGGGACAATACCGCGCAAACTGCCGCCGCACGCGGCTATCTCCTTCGCCAGCCCGCTGCTTACGCAAGCGTACTTGCCGCTCGCCGGAATCAGCAGCGTTTCAGTCTCAGGCCGCAGCAATTTGTTCGCCTGGGCTATTTGCATTTCAAAGTCAAAATCCGTACAATTACGCACTCCCCGAATTATGGCGTCCGCTTCTTTTAACGCCGAATATTCCGCCTGCAAGCCCTCCCAGCAGTCTACCTCCACCGCGGGGAGGCCGGCGGTAAGCGCCCGCAAATGCCCCGCCCGCTCCGCCGCCGTAAATAACGGTTTCTTATTTGTGTTTGTCATAACCACGACTATCAGTTTGTCGGCTAAACGCGCGGACCGTTCTATTATATCCATATGCCCGTTTGTTACAGGGTCAAAACTGCCGGGATAAATAAATGTCATTTCGCTTCCCCCCTAAATTATACCGCAACGGACAATTTACCGTTAGGGTTGACTCGGCGTACATGCGTATACTATAAGGCAAGAGGCCGTATAGCGTTTTAATTTTATTATTTCAAAACCCTCGGCTTCAATAACGCTGTCGCTTGCGGCCTGCTCCACTGCCAGGGCGCACCGCGGCGCCATAAGGCCGTAAGCCGGCAGGGCCTTTAGCGTTTCCGCCACAAGCCCTTTGCCATATGGCGGATCAATAAAGATTAAGCCGAATTGCCTTCCCGCTTTGCCTAACGCTTTTGTGGCAGCGTCCCAGCGTTCCGGCAGAATTTCCGCTTTTTTCAATAATTTAGTGTGCTCTAAATTTTTTCGGATTACTTCGCAGCACACACGGGAACAGTCCACAAAAACCGCCGAAGACGCGCCCCTGCTTAGGGCCTCAATACCCAGCGCGCCTGTCCCCGCGAACAAGTCCAGCACAGCCGCGTCAATACCCGCCAGGCCCGCCAGAACATTAAACATGGCACCCCGCAGCTTGTCCGACGTGGGGCGCGTGTCAAACCCCGCGGGCGCCGCCAGTCTGTGACCGCGCGCGCTTCCGGAAATGACTCGCATAGCGGTTCCTCCATAAATATATCAAGATTTAACGCGTTAAGTATAATATAATGAATGTATACATTTCAATAGAGCGTTCACATAAATTTACGGTATCTATTCAAAGGTCAAAACACTAAGACACTAAAATCTTAAGATCTTGGGAGCTCCGCCCCAAACTCCCGCTGGGGAGTTCGCCCCCTAACGGTGAACTGTCCGTTGGTTTTAGGGTTTTGACCTTCCCTGCCCCTAAAGGGCGCTTTGACCTCCGAGCAGCCACATGTTATAACAGTAATTTCCCGCGGGTGTACCACTTGATTTTATCCATCAGCCGTCGGCCGCCTTCGGTCCGCTCAAGCCGCGGGTCCGCCTTGAACAGCTCCTGCGCGGCTGTTTGCGCCAATTTAAGTATGTGGAGGTCAGTGTATAAATTGGCAATTTGCATTTCCGGCAGACCGTGCTGCGCCGTGCCGAAAAAATCCCCAGGCCCACGCAGTTTAAGGTCCATTTCCGAAAGGACAAACCCGTCGTCAATAGCGCTTAGGGCCCGCATACGCTCCGCGCAAACTTGGGACTGGCTGTCAGTTATAAGTACGCAGTAGGACTGGGAAGGACCGCGCCCAACGCGGCCCCTAAGCTGGTGCAGCTGCGCCAGCCCGAAGCGCTCCGCGTTTTCCACCACCATTACCGTTGCGTTGGGCACGTTTACACCTACCTCTACTACTGTTGTGGCGATAAGTATTTTTATCGCGCCGTCCGCAAAGGCGGCCATAATCCCCTGCTTGTCCGCGGGCTTCATCTTCCCGTGCAGGCACGCCACCGTGGCCCTGCCGTCCGGAGCCGCGCGGTCTTGAAAAACCGCCCGGGTTTTTTCCGCGTAAGCCAGCACCGACTCCATAGGCGAGACGTCCGTAACGGACGTATCCACGGCTGGGCAGATTATGTACGCCTGCCTGCCTTCGTCCACCTGTTTATTTATAAAATTGTAAATCCGGCGGCGGTACGCGCTTGTTACGGCATAGGTCTTGATCTTTTGCCTGCCGGGCGGAAGCGTGTCAATAGTGGATACGCAAAGGTCGCCGTATAGTATAAGGGCAAGGGTACGCGGAATAGGCGTCGCGGACATAACCATCACGTGGGGGCGCAGGCCCTGACCGTCCGGCGAGGCCTTGCTTTCCGCAAGGAGTGCGCGCTGACGCACGCCAAACCGGTGCTGCTCGTCAGTTATTACAAGCCCCAGGTTCTTAAAGGCCACGGAATCCTGCAGCAAGGCGTGGGTGCCTATGACCACGCCGCTTTCGCCCGAGGCCGCCGCCGCACGGGCTAAGTTTTTATCCGCCGCGCTTAGGCTGCCTGTCAGCAGGGAAACTGTTACACCAAGAGGTTGAAAATATTTTTTGAAGGTTTCAAAGTGCTGCCGCGCCAGAACTTCCGTAGGTGCCAAAAGTGCCGTCTGGAAGCGTTCGGCTTCGCCCGCGCTTCTGGCCGCGGCGAAGGCCGAAGCCATAGCCAGGGCGGTCTTGCCGGAGCCTACGTCGCCCTGTATAAGTCTGTTCATCATCATTCCGGAGGACAAGTCCGCGCGTATTTCTTCCCAAACCCGCCGCTGCGCCGGTGTGAATTTAAAGGGCAGCGCGTCCAGCAGTTCGCTGACGTCGCAGGCGAACACAGGAGCGGGCCGGATGTCCAGCGTGCCCTTCATGTAGGTAAGGGCGGCCTGCAGCAGGAAGAGCTCGTCAAACACAAGTTTCCCCCGCGCCCATAAAAAAGCCTCAGGGCTTTCGGGAAAATGGATATTGGCCACGGCGAAACGCCTGTCACATTTTTCGGCCGGGTGAACGGGGAGTATTTCCCCGCGCGGGCCGAGGGAATCTTCCAGAACAGGCGCAAAGTCAGTCACTTGGTCCAGGGTTTCCGAAAGGGCCGCCCGTATCAGCGAACGCAGCAGCTTTTGCGTCAGACCGGCTGTGGAGGGATAAACAGGTATGATTTTCCCGAAAGAAGCCGGCCGGCCGGTGTACAGCTCGTAGTCCGGGGATTCAATAACCGGACGCGGCCGGCCGGAATCCCCGCCGGCGAGGGGCCACTGCCGGTGGTTTACCTTTCCGCTAAGGAAGTATTGTTCGCCTTTTTTAAACCGGTGTTTTAAATAAGGCTGGTTGTACCATAGGGCGTCCAAGGCTCCGGAGTCGTCCCGCAGGGGCAGCCTTGTTATTATAAGCCCGGAGCCCTTGCTTGATACTTCGGCCTCGCCGGTTACCCGGGCCGCAATTGTGCAGACGGCGCCATCCTCGGCTTCGCCTATGGGAGTTATTCGGCTGCGGTCCTCGTAGTCCCGTGGGAAATGGCCCAACAAATCCCCCACCGTGAAAATGTTAAGCGCGGCCAGCTTTTTCGCGCGCTCCGCCCCAACGCCTCGCAAAGACGTTACGGGAGAATCCAGGCCCAATGACATGGGAGCCCCTCCTTAAAAAATATTACCGATACTATACCAAAAAAAGCGCCGTCTGAGAAATATCTCTGACGGCGCTTTCTTTAAAAGTATATTTATATGGTGTCGAGCAAGCCGGACTATTGGTTACTTGGACGCGCCGGTTTTGCCGGCCATTTGCTTTTCCTGGGCCTCTATCATCTTTTTAACCATATAGCCGCCCACGTATCCGTTTTGCGCGGAAGTGAGGTCCCCGTTGTACCCCTGCTTGAGGGGAACGCCTATTTCGTTGGCGACCTCGTATTTAAACTGGTTTAAAGCCTCGCGGGCTTCGGGAACAGAAACGCTGCTAGTGTTGTTTGTGTTGTTTGTGTTGTTAGCCATTTTTATTGCCTCCTATACTTACACAACCGAAATTGTTTTGTTGGTGTTGCAGTAAGTATTATATCCTTGGAGACAGGATTTATAATGGTAATTTCATGAATGACGACGGATTTCAGTCTCCATTGCTTTTTCATGATTTTAGACCAAAAAATTACACTTTACAACTTAAATACTGTTTGATATGATTTTTGCAACGTGAGCAATGGGGCAGCGTGGACGCTGCTCCATTTTTTTAGGCGCGTGTTTGTTATACTGTATTATGTTTTATTTTAATAATTAAAGATGGAAACTCATGCGGTATAAGAAACCCAAAATCCCTGAATACACGTTAAAATTACGGTAAAACTAAAGGAGTGAATTGTAATGAAATTTTGGAAAAGGACGGCTCCGCTGTTAATGGCAGCCGTTATGTTAACCCTTTCCGCCTGTGGAAGCAGGGAGCAGACCGAGGACGCGGGAGCCCCAAGCGCCGCCGCTGCCGGTAATCCCACCGTGACTATCGGCCAATTGTCGGAGGTCGCAAACCTTAATCCGGCCTTGCAGCCGCGCACGCCGGACTCTAACGCGCACACGTTAATTTACAGCTATCTTGTAATCCCCACGGAGGATTTATCCTATGTGGGTGACCTGGCCACCGGCTGGACAGTGTCCGAGGACGGTCTGCGCTATGTTTTTACTATTCGGGACGACGCCCTGTGGCATGACGGCACCCCGGTGACAGCGGAGGACGTGGTGTTTACCTTCACATCCATTGTGCACCCCGACTATAACGGGGGCGCGGACGGACGCATGGTGAGCGTCACGGGCGCGCAGGACTACCGTGAGGGCAAGGCCGATAAAGTGGCGGGCCTGTACGCCCAGGACGAGCATACCGTGGTATTTGAGCTTAACACGCCAAACGCGGCGTTCCTTAGTAACATGTATTACACCATACTCCCGAAACATATCTTGGGAGACGTTAGCCCCGGGGAGTGGGACAAGAACGCGTTCAACACAAACCCTGTGGGTTCCGGCAAGTATAAGTTCGTGCGCTGGGAATCCGGTCAGTTCATGGAGTTTAAGCGCAACGACGAATATTATGGCGCGAAGCCGAGCATCGAAAACGTAATTCTGCGTTTTGGAGACGACACCACTCTCGCCGCCGCCCTTATCAACGGTGAAATAGATATACTTTACAATATGAGCGTATCCGAGCTTGACACAATTGACGTGGTCAGCGGGGTTTCCGCGTATCTCTACCAGTCTATGTCCATGTACTATATTGGCTTAAACCAGCTTAACGAGCACCTGGGGGACCTGCGCGTGCGGCAGGCGCTTAGCCACGGCCTTGACAAGGACGTGATTATCAGTACGGTCTACGGCGACACGGCCCACCCTACGGACGACCTGTTCCCTGAAAACCATTGGTCCCACAGCGAGACCGTCACTGTGTACGAATATGACCCGGCAAAGGCAAAGAGCCTGCTTGAGGAAGCGGGGTACACAATGGGCGCCGGCGGATATTACGAGAAAAACGGCAGCCCCTTGAGCCTGACCTATGACCTGGTGGACAGCACTGACGGCAAGCAGGTGGCCCAGATGGTACAGCAGTACTGGAAGGAAATCGGCGTGCAGATGGAGATTATTACGCAGGACTTTTCCACGCTGGCGTTTACCAAACTTTTCCCCAGCGATGAAAACGGCGACCCGCGCTTTGTCACTGCCGACGACTTTGCCTGCTACACCCTTGGCTTTGGCGTGGAAGCTGACCCTGACGAGTATCGCGATTACTTCGTGACCCCTTCCGGACCGGGTTCCTGGAATTTTATCACCTACAGCAACGCCGAGGTGGACCGTCTGTTTACCGAGCAGCTGCTTATAAGCGACCAGGCCCAGCGGGAAGCCCTTTACCACAACATTGCGGATTTAATGAGCCTTGATATTCCCTGGATTCCTCTTTACTCGAAATCACAGGTGGCCGGACTTAGTGACCGTGTGCAGGGCTTTGTCGCCGATTATCGCGGTATTAATTTCCAGATAGAAAAATGGACCCTTTCCTAACCACGGCTGATATTGCTGAAATTTGTTTCCGTGTAAAGGCGCGGAAGGCAGGAGGACATTTTTTTACATCCGGGGATGGTATGTGCCGGGCAATGGCCTTGGTCCAGGCCATAGAGGAACTGGGGCCGGGCGATTGCGAAATGACGGTGACAGAAGTAAGCGGGCGTGACGTGAATGAAGTAAGAGTATTCTGCGGCGCGCGCGAGTCCCGCTCCGGCCGGAACGTCCGGCCGGAGCGGGGGTATCTTGCGGAGGTCCTTCGCGTGGCGGAGGAATTGTGCGGGCGCTTTGACTGCGAATACGAGATACTGCCAGTTCCCTTGTTTTAATCCACATTTAGGTGGGAACCCAAATGACACTTGTAACGTCAAAAGGCTTCGCTTTCGACCGGGGCTGGAACGTCCGGTGTAACGGCGGCTTCACCGTTAAGAATCCGCATCCGGAGCGGGGTTCGGATGACCACTTACCTATTTATAATAACAGGATGGCGGCAAAGCGTCGAGGCAAGCTCGACTATTATTTACAAGAGGCGACCCCCATAAGCGCGAACTTAAGAAAAAAACAACCAGTCCCTTTTCTTAAAAAGACTGTACCTGCATCAAAAAGCGCTGCGTCGAGCAAGCTCGACTATCGGGGATGAAATCCCAAGCGGGGTTAGGGGCCAACGAACAAACCATCGTTAGGCCCCTAACGGTGAAGTGTCCGTTGGTTTTAATCTTTTGACCTTCCCCAAGCCTTAAGTTCGCGCCAATGAGGCGGCACCCCTGCCACTCAAATTTTGAAAGACCCGTTCCCTTGAAAGGAGGAAGCGGCCAGCTTTAGGCTCGGTTTTGACGGACCGCTGTCCGTCCTTGGCCCGCCGTCTGCGGACGAACCGCCGTCTGCGGACGAACCGCCGTCTGCGGACGAACCGTCGTCTGCGGACGAACCGTCGTCTGCGGGGTTCGCCGGGTTCTTTGCTGGCCCTTAGATTTGGATGATAGACAGAAATGATGTAGCGCGGGAAAAAATCGCGCGGGCAAAGGAGATGCTTTTGGAACAAGGCGTGGACATGTGGGTGTTTTACTCGCGCCTTAAGGGCGATCCGGCGCTGGAGCTTATGTTTAATACGGACACGCGAAACGAGGTGCTGATGGCCATAACAAAAGACAGGACCTATGCTTTCGCCTGCTCGGGTGACGCGCCGGGCTTCCGCGCCAGCGGTTTGTATACCGAGGTTATTGAAACCGCCTCTTGCCCCGACGTCTGCGGACGGGACGCCGTCTGCGGACAGGACGCTGTCTGCGGACAGGACGCTGTCTGCGGCGATATTATGGAAGAGTTCGCGCGTTTGTACAAGTCAATGGAAGTGAATAAGCTGGCGCTTAATATTTCAAGCGAGGATACGCGCTGCGACGGCTTGAGCGTCGGGTTGTACCGCAAACTGGAAACAGCGCTGGGCGCCGCGGAAATGGCGCGTGTGAAGACAGGCAGCTTCCCTATGCTGGAAGAACTTCGGGCGGTTAAGACGCCAAGCGAGATTGGGATTATGCGGGAATGCAGCCGGATTACCACCGATATCTACGACGCGCTGTATCAACAAGTGCGCGTGGGCATGAGCGAAACCGACGTGGGCGACATCATGATGGCCGAACTGCGTAAGCGCGGGTTAGGCACAGCCCTGAGCGACCCTAACGAATACCCGCTTATTTTGCTTGTAAAAGGCGGCATGTCCCACCGCAAGCCCAATCCGAACAATATTTGCCTGCCGGGTGATATGCTTGTAATAGATTTCAGCGTGCGCTGCAACGGCTATACTTCGGACATTGCGCGCACTATGTATTTTTTGAAACCGGATGAGGAACACGCGCCGCAGCCGGTGAGAGACTGCGCTGACGCGGCTGTCCGCGCGGTGGGCGAGGTGCTGCGCGTAATACGCCCGGGCATGAAGGGCTACGAGGTTGACGCGGTGGGCCGGCAGTCTATTTTAGACAGCGGGTATCCTGACATTCCCCATTCCGTGGGGCATCAGGTGGGCTTGGAGGTACACGACGGAGGCACGACGCTGGGCAAGGACAGGACGCGCCGCACTTGCCGCGGGGTGTTGCGCAAAAATGAGGTTTACGCGCTGGAACCCACAGTGCTCCAGCCCGGCGGCCTGCCCTGCGCGATAATAGAGGATAACGTGCTCTTGGTGGACGGAGGTTGCGAACTGATAAGCAGGAGACAGACGGCCCTGATTGAAATACCATATCGTACCGGCGGGGCCGGAACGTCCGGCGGGGCCGGTACGTCCGAGCCATGAGCCGGGCAAAGGGCTTTTCAATAGAACGCGCGGAGCGGGAGTTTAAGGAACTTCTCCGCATTCCTTCGGTTACCGGAAGTTCCGGCCCCGCAGGAAACGAACTTAAGGCTGTGGAATATTTAGAGGGAATTTTGGCAGAATACAGCGTAGAACGCGTCCGTATCGCCAAGGACCCAAACAGGCCCAACCTGCTGGCCTCGCTGCGGGCGGATTGCCCGGTTGAGCCGCCGGTAGTCCTCATCTCCCATATAGACGTAGTTGACGGCGACCCCAGCCGATGGCGGTATCCGATGTTCAGCGGCGAAACGCACGACGGCCGTATTTGGGGACGAGGCGCGCTGGACACAAAGCACCTCACAATGATGGAACTGTACGGCTTTTTACGGCTGCTTGGACGCCCTTTAAAACGGGACGTGTATTTTCTCGCCACAGTGGACGAAGAAGCGGGCAGCGAATACGGTATGGCATACGTGAAAAAAGAAAGACCAGACCTATTCCGCAAGGCACTGGTAATTAACGAAGGCGGAGGATTCCCCCTGCGGGTAAACGGCAGGGACTATATAACGATTACAACAGGGGAAAAAGCCATGTGCCGCATAAAACTCCGGGCGGACGCGGCCGGAGACGCCGGAGCCATGCAAAGGCTGGCCCATGCCTTGGAACGCGTGTTTCGGGACGAAGAGGCCTTGGACCTGGGCGGACGCGGGACGGCAACAGCCATGAAAGCGGCCCTGGGCCAAGGGCCAATAGATAACGCCGTGGCGGCGGACATCCTTGCCTATGCGGAACAGTGTACTATAGGCATGCGTGACTTTGTTTTGGGCGGGCGCGGCAAGCCGCCCAAGTCTCACGAGGAGGCTGTGCTGGAGTTTAAGGTGCGACCTTCCGGCGGGGCCGGAACATTCGGCGGGGCCGGAACATCCGGTGGGGCTGAGGATGTGCTGGCCTTTGTGGCGGAAAGGCTGGAGGGCACGGGCGTGAGCTGCGAACTGCTGGATTATCAGCCGGGCTTTGAGAGCACTCCCCTTAATTCCGCCCTTGGCGCTGTAACTGACAGGCTGCGGGCTGTCTGCGCGGAACAGGGCTTTGCCTGCGAGCCGCTGCCAATGCTGGCACTGGGGCGTACAGACGGCAGGTTCTTCGGCAGCGAGGGCAGCGAGGTATACGGCTGTTCGCCGGTACTGATAGACGATTCCTTTGACGTGACACTGCCGAAGGTACACGGCGATAATGAAAGCATAAGCGTTAAATCATTCCGCTTTGGCTGCGCCGTGCTGGACTCGCTGCTGGCTTGGCTGTGCCGCGGGTGCGCGGAGGAGGTATAGCACCCGATGGCTTTCGTGACTACAATACAAGTCAAGCAATATCGTAGGGGGGATGGCAATCCGTCCGATGGCTTTCGGTACAATTACCATCGCGGTATAATAGCCATCGTCCCCAACGATACTGTATAGAAAGGAGCGCCGGTAAAATCCCGGCTGTAAAAAAATGGACAAGGATTATCACGCAAAGGTCATTTCAAATGTTCTGGCAAAGCTGGAGGACCTTGATATCGACCTGTATATAATATTGACAAGCGAGGGGTCCGACCCTGCCACAGCCTTCATACCAGGAGTGGACACCGTGGGCTCCGGCGCGTTCCTGTTTCAGCGGGGCGGCCGTAAAATAGGCGTCGCCTCGGCCATCGATGCCCAGGACATTGCGGAAAGCGGCCTTTTTGACGAGGTTGTGCGCTATAAGGATTATGACGCCGAAGTGGCGGACCTGGTGCTTGGCATGGCGCCCAGACGGGTGGCGATGAATTTTTCCCGGGACGTGCCGTTTTGCGATGGACTGACAATGGGACGGCTATCACGATTCGTGGAATCCCTGGGAGGAAAGCTGCCCTTTGAGACAGTGAGTTCCGACTTGTTTGTTTCCCGCGTAAAGGAGGCACTCAGTCCCGTGCAGCCCACCCCATAAGCGCGAACATAAGAAAAAAATAACCAGTTACCTGCGTCAAAAAGCGCCGCGCTAGCCGCCCTTAAGAAGGGGTACGCCCGACGCAGTGGGGGTTTGGGGGCAACGAACAAATCATCGTTAGCCCCAAGGTTTTAGGTTTTGACCTCCCCCTATCCTTAAATTAGCGCGCAATGCAGCCCACTCAACCCCAATCATAAACCAAGAAAGGAGTGCTTACATGGGAAAATATATTCGCAAACGCCTGCTGCAGTCTGTTCCCATTGTGTTCGGGATTACGCTGCTTACTTTTCTTATTATGAAACTGGCCCCCGGCGGACCGCTGGCCCATATGATAAACCCGCGTACCACGGCGGAGGCCCTGTTGCGCGCCCAAGAGGCAATGGGCCTTAACCGCCCTATATTGGTCCAGTACTGGAGCTGGCTTACGCAGCTGCTTCAGGGCAATTTCGGCTATAGCACCTACTACACGGGCCAGCCTGTAATCGCCCTTATTCTGCAGCGCCTGCCCGCCACTCTGCTGCTTACCTGCTCCGCCTTTGTAATCAGTTTTGTGGTGGGTATTCCCCTGGGTGTATACTCCGCCACCCATAAATATTCCCCGGGGGATTACGGCCTTACGCTTTTTTCCTTTATAGGCATTTCGGTGCCGTCCTTCTTTTTCGGCATGGGGCTGATCTATATTTTCGCGGTGCAGCTCGGTTGGTTCCCCACTTCGGGCTATGGCAGCCCCACTTTTTCGGGGAATGCCTTTCAGCTCTTTCTGCACAGACTGCGGTATCTTGTGATGCCGATGCTGGCCATGAGCCTGGCAAACCTGGCCACGGTCACGCGTTTTACCCGCTCCAGCATGGTGGAAACCCTAAACCAGGACTACATCCGCACCGCCCGCGCAAAGGGCTTGGCCGAAAAAGCGGTTATTTACAAGCACGCGCTTAAAAATTCCCTGATTCCGGTTATAACCATCTTCGGTCTCTCCATACCCAACCTGTTTGGGGGCGCGTATATCACCGAAAAGGTCTTCGGCTGGCCCGGGCTTGGCCTTCTTGGCGTAAGCGCCATTAACAACCGCGATTACTCTATCTTGATGGGCCTTACGCTCTTCACCGCAATTTTGGTGCTTGTGGGGAATTTAGTCGCGGACATATTGTATTCATTTGTGGATCCGCGAATCCGGTATTAAAAATCTTAAGAGGTGCGCAATGGACAAGGCTATAAGAAAATGGGCAAACCCATTTAAAACCCACGGGTGGAAGCGTTTTTCCAAGAACAAGCTGGCGCTGGCTGGCGCGGCGCTGCTGCTCGCCCTGACCGGCATGGCTGTATTCGCGCCCTTTATCGTGGGGAACGACCCTTATCTGTCGCTGACCGGCGCTGACGGGCAGATTATGAAAAACCTCTCGCCTGGCGACTCGGGCTTGCTGCTTGGCGCCGACAGCCTTGGCCGCGATATCTTCTCCAGGGTGGTGTACGCGGCAAGGGTATCCCTAAGCGTCGGCCTTGTGGCTGTTGGCATTTCCGCTGCTGTGGGAATTATTCTCGGGGCTGTGGCTGGATATTTTGGCAAGTGGGCGGATATTATAATCATGCGTGTGGTGGATGTTGTGTACTGTTTCCCCGTTATGTTCCTTGTGATTATTATCGCCACCATTCTTAAACCGAGCATATATAACGTAATGATTGTGATAGGGCTGTGCAACTGGACGGGTACCGCCCGCTTTGTGCGGGGCGAAATTCTGCGGGTACGCGAGCTGGAATACGTTCAGGCGTCTGTGTCTCTTGGCGCCGCTAACGGACGGGTTATTTTGCAGCACATTCTGCCGAACATTACAGCCCCGATTATTGTGGAGGCTACCCTGCAGATGGCCCGCGCCATACTTACCGAAGCCTCCTTGAGCTACCTGGGCGTTGGTGTGCAGATGCCTACCGCCAGCTGGGGCAACATGCTGATGGACGCCAATAATATTGCGACGCTGACCTTGCGGCCCTGGCAATGGGTGCCCCCAGGGGTATGTATCTTGCTGGCGGTGCTTAGTATAAACTTTATTGGCGACGGCCTGCGGGACGCTTTTGACGCGCGTCAGAAGAAGTGACGTCTTCTATGCGCGTTATTATTTATTAAGGAGGACAGAGTATGGATAAAAAAACGCGCCGGCGGCGTGTGGGGGCGCTGCGGGCCTATCTCGCGGACAAGGGGCTGGACGCCGCCTTGTTGACTTCCTATGAAAACCGCCGCTATTTTTCCGGTTTTACGGGCGGTAACGGCTACTTGGCCGTGACTGCCGGCAGCGTTGCGCTCGTAACAGACAGGCGCTACATAACTCAGGCGCGGCAGCAGACAGAGGGCGACGCTGAGATTGTGGAACACGCTGCGGACCGGCTGGATGTAGTGGCGGACACGCTGCGAAAGCTGCGGCCACCAGGAAACGCCCGGTTGTGCGGCGTTGCGATGGAGAGCGGTATTACCGCCGGCGAATACTTTGCCTTACAGAAAAGACTGCCTGGCGTGAAGCTCGCTTTGGAGGAAGACTGGTTTTTAGAGCTGCGCATGGTAAAGGACCCCGAGGAAATAGAGTGTATCAGGGCCGCCGTGCGCTGCGCCGAGGCAGGTTTCGAGCTGCTGCTGCCGAAACTGTGTATAGGCATGACAGAGAAGGACCTGGCCGACGAGCTGCACTATCTTGTGGCGCGGCAGGGCGCGGAGGCCATGAGCTTCGGCACAATCGCGGCTTCCGGCCCGCGAGGCGCCATGGCCCACGGAGCGCCCACGGACCGGAAAATACAAAACGGCGAGATGGTAGTGGTGGATTTTGGTGTTATGAAGGAGGGTTATTGTTCTGATATAACCCGCACATTGCTGTTCGGCGATGTGCCCCCGCGCCAAATGGAGATATTCCGGCTGGTGCGGAAATCCCAGGAAGCGGCCATAGCGGCCATACGCCCGGGCGTTTCTGCCGCCGAGGTGGAGGAGGCGCACAGGCGGGTATTCCGCGCCGAAGGGCTGGAGGACTACGCGCTTAAGGGCCTGGGCCACGGCATTGGCCTTCAGATACACGAGTACCCGCGAGTGGTTATAGACAGCCAGGTGCGCCTGGAGCAAAACATGGTTTTCACAGTGGAGCCGGGGCTCTATTTTCCCGGAGAATTCGGCGTGCGTACAGAGGACGACGTGCTGGTGACTGCCGAAGGCGCGGAACCGCTTTCGCGCCTTCCTTGGGAAATTCATGCGGGATAGGAGGGTGCGGATTGCTTCTTTCAGTAAAAGACCTGAAAACATATTTTTATACTGACGCGGGTTGCGCCAAGGCGGTTGACGGGGTGAGTTTTTCCCTTGAAAAGGGCAAGGTCCTGGGCATAGCAGGCGAAAGCGGCTGCGGCAAAAGCGTTGCCAGCCTGTCCGTCATGGGCCTTGTGGACCCTGTAACCGGCAGGCGGGAGGGCGGCGAAATCCTATTTAAGGGGCGGGATTTGCTGAAACTGCCGGAAAAAGAAATGCGCAAGATTCGCGGCAGCCACATCTCCATGATCTTTCAGGAGCCCATGACCAGCCTTAACCCGGTGTTTACCGTGGGCGAGCAGATAGAGGAAGCGCTGCTGCTGCACATGGGCATGGATAAAAAGGCTGCCAGGCTCAGGACCGTAGAGCTTTTGAAACTGGTGGGCATTCCCGAGCCGGGAAAACGGGCGGGAGAATATCCGCACCAGCTTTCCGGCGGTATGCGCCAGCGCGTCATGATAGCTATGGCGCTGTCCTGCGATCCTGACCTGCTTATTGCCGACGAGCCTACCACAGCCTTGGACGTGACTATACAAGCGCAGATTTTGGCGTTGCTTAACGACCTTAAGAATAAGCTGGGCATGGCCATTATCTTTATTACCCACGATTTGGGGGTGATCTCCGAGATGGCTGACGATGTTATTATTATGTACGCCGGACAGGTGGTGGAGCAGGCCAATGTTGACGAACTGTTCGGACAACCGGCGCACCCCTACACAGAAGGGCTGATGGGTTCTATCCCGGACATAGACGCGGAGGTCGAACGCCTGGCGACCCTAGAGGGCCTTGTGCCAAGCCTGTTTGACATGCCGGAGGGCTGCAGGTTCGCCCCGCGGTGCAAATACCGTGAGGAAGCCTGCGAAGGCGGAATAGAACTCCGCAAAATATCAGACGGACATTTAGTACGATGCAGGAGGTATGAAAATGTCTGAAACCATAGAACTACTGGACGTTAAAAATTTAGTAAAACACTTCCCCACTGGTGAAAGGGGCAAGGTGGTAAGGGCTGTAGACGGAGTCAGCTTTAAAGTGTACAAGGGTGAGACGCTGGGTGTAGTAGGGGAAAGCGGGTGCGGCAAAACCACCACCGGCCGCTTGGTCCTAAAATTACTGGAAAAAACAGAGGGTGAGATTATTTTCAAGGGCATAAACCTGTCCGCGGTAAGGGGAAAGGAACTGCGAGGCCTGCGCAAGGGCATGCAGATTATTTTTCAGGACCCCTACGCCTCTTTGGACCCGCGCAAGACGGTATTTCAGACGCTGGAGGAACCCTTTCGCATCCATTATCCCAGGATGTCTAAAGCCGAAATCGCCGAAAAAGCGGAGCTGCTTATCCGCCGCGTGGGGCTTAGGCAGGAGCATATCCTGCGCTACCCCCACGAGTTTTCCGGCGGCCAGCGCCAGCGCATAGGCATTGCGCGGGCCATAGCCCTTAACCCTGAGTTTGTGGTCTGCGACGAGCCTGTGTCAGCGCTGGACGTGTCTATACAAGCTCAAGTCATTAACCTGATGCGAGACATTAAGGATGATTTTAACCTTACCTATATGTTTATTTCCCATGACCTGCGCATTATCAAGCATATCTGCGACAGGGTGATGGTGATGTACCTGGGCGGGATTGTGGAGCTTGGAACAAAGCGGGACGTGTACGAACACCGCAGGCACCCCTACACAAAGGCCCTTTTGTCAGCCATACCCAGAACCAGGCGCGGAACCGGCGGCAAAGCCCACGCCGAGGAACGTATTATCCTTGCGGGGGACATTCCCAGTCCCGTAAACCCTCCGGCGGGTTGCCCATTTCATCCGCGCTGCCGGGACCGCGTGGAACGCTGCGGTACGGAAAAACCCGCGCTGCGGACTATGGCGGACGGGTCGTTAGTCGCCTGTCATTTAGATATGGAATAAAATATTATTTTTGAAAAAGGGGACCGGAAGTTCCGGCTCTGAAGGAGCGCCCTATGACGTTGTTTGCAGATCAGAATATTAATATAGGCGCCTTAAGAAAAAAGGCGTTTAACTATCGTTGGGCCGAAGTCCCCGAAGGTACTATTCCGCTTACGGCGGCGGACCCGGATTATCCCGCCGCGCCGGAGATTTCCAGAGCGCTTATAGATTACATCCGGGACGGCTATTTTTCATACACGCCGAAACTCGGCTACCCGGAGTTTGCCCAGGCGCTTTCCACGGCATTGGCGCGGCGCAAGGGCGAGGAAATACCGCCCCGGCTTATTTTGCCAATCGACAGCGCGGCCCGTGGCATGTATGAAATAGCGCGGGCAGTGCTGCGGCCTGGGGACGAGATGATCGTGTTCGACCCCGCGGACTATCTCTTTCGCGAGAGCTGCCTGGCTGCCGGCGGCAAGCCGGTTTATTTTCCGGCGCGTTTGAAAGGCGGCTATATAGACCTTTCGGCGCTGGAGAACTATATAACGCCGAAAACCCGCATGATTGGCCTTTGCAACCCTCACAACCCCTACGGCGTGCTATACCGCGGGGAAGACTTGGAGCACATAATGGGGCTGTGCGAGAAGTACGATTTGTATATTATGAACGACGAAATCTGGAGCGACATTGTATACGCTGACCCCTCCGGAAGTTCCGGCCCCTCCGGAAGTTCCGGCCCCGGCGGGTTTTTGAGCGTATACTCCCTGGGGAACGAGCGCTGCCGCAGAGTGATGAGCGTTTTTGGGTTTTCAAAGAGTTTCGGCATAGCGGGCCTGCGGGCCGGCTGCGTCTACTGCACTGACGAGGAGCGCTTTGCCGAAATTGTGAAGGTAAGCGCCGTAATGACTACTGCCGGCGGGATATCCTCACTTTCACAAGTGGCCGGTATAGCGTGCCTTAATGAGTGCTATTACTGGGTGGATGAGTTTGTGAGGCACCTTAAAGGCAACAGGGATTATGCCGCGGGCCGGATTAACGGGATACCGGGTTTAAGCTGCCATGTACCCCAGGCTACCTACCTGATGTATGTGGATATTCGGCAGTTGGGTCTGTCTTCCGAGGGCTTTGCCGAGCATCTGAAAAAGAACGCGGGGCTGGCCGTGGTGCCTGGCGGCCGGCAATATTTCGGCGCGGCCAGCGAAGGTTATGTCCGTATATGTTTCGCCACCAGCAGGGAACTGCTGACGGAGGGCCTCGACAGGCTTGAGGCCGGCGTGGGCTTGCTGTAACTCGTGAAGGATAGTTATTATGCGCCGTGCCACCTATAGTTGCAGGATTATGTTACAGGTCAGAGGCAGCTGTTCAAGCTCAAACCCACAAGGGTTTGAACATGTATAGTTATGAATTTTATCTCAAGAATTCATTTTATATTTATATGCAAAACAAAAAGCTGTTATATATTTGACGCAATTTCTTCAAAAACTAGGCACTATTTTTACATTTATAATGACCTCTGACCTGTAACAGGATTATAAATGGTCTGTACTGCTTAAAGTTCCTGATAACCGTCTACTCTCGCGCACTTGCACGGTGGTTCCCGTCACCAACAGAGTATGCTCACACACGAAAACATCTTCGTCTGGCTTCGCCCGACTATCGCTAAAAATTTTTCAGCAGAGAACCCGACGAACAAGCTAACGGTGATTTGTCCGTTGGGCGCAAAGACGGACCGCCGCCTGCGGGCCGGGCGCCGGCTGCGGGCGCCGTTTTCGCCGCACCCTTTGCGGCGAAAATTCCGAGTTTTCGTGTGTGAGCAACCAACAACCGGCGCGAAAAGTGCATTTCTTTTCGCGCCTTAGTATAATTCGTGGCCGGCGTCGAGGGCGGTGTCAGCATTCTGCCGAGCTTGTTCGTCTTCTTTCAGAAAGAACGAAACCGTATTGGTATCCAGAGCATAAATCACAGACTTAGGGCCTATCCCTTAATAGATAAGAGCGCTGATTTTGCGCCATTTCTGCATTTAGCAAATCCAGTATTTAAGCCATTCTGTTTTATTCAGGGATAAGCCCTTAACTCCTCCTCAATGTTGAAGCGTTGGCTCATCGCCGCATCAAACTCAGCGTTAAGCGGCTCGTTGCCGATAGCGGTAAGCGCGGAATAAAGGCGGCCGAGAGCTTCTTTCTGCCTGCGAGAGTTAATTCTAGCAGGCGCTACGTGCTCATCATCCAAAATATTGATAATAACCCGACACACGTCAGGGAGCTTAGTATAAGGGTTGTCCGCTATAAAGCGTACATGCTCAATTTGACCCGTATATGCTCTTATCATCATTGCCATCAACACTCCTTTCGATTGCGTATAAGTACACTAAGAGCCTATCCCTTAATAGGCAAGAATGTTGATTTTGCGCCATTTCTGCGTTTTAGCAAATCCAGTATTTAAGCCATTCTGCTTTATTCAGGGATAAGCCCTAAGGCGTGTTTGAAAATTCCTAAAAGCGCGAAATTTCTAATGAAACCGCTGCAATGATAGTCGAGCTTGCTCGACGCTTCGCGCTGGAATCTAGTTTTCAAACACATCCTAGGATACAAGCAATATCGTAGGGGCGGATGGCAATCCGCCCGTTTGGTGCAGAGCCCCTAACGGTGAAGTGTCCGTTGGTTTTAAGGTTTTAGTGTTTTGACCTCTGAATAGACACAAATAATGCGGAAATTTGTTATAAAAAAAATGTTGCGTAATTATTACGAATGTGTTAATATGTGGTTGATAGTCGAGCTTGCTCGACGCATCGCCACATTATAATATATAAATTTAAGGGAGGATTATTATGAGTAAATTACTGCGCGTAGCGCTTATCGCCGCTTTGATGCTGTTTGCCTTCGGGGGTGCGGCATACGCTTTGGACAGCTCCTACGTCACCATTGTCGTCAACGACGACGGCGAAATGTCCCATTATCTTGTGCGGTATTCCACGCTGGATGAATTTTACGAAAAGGAAGGCATAGTCTTCAGCGAAAACGACATTATAAATGTTATCACCAACTACGGCGGCGATAAAAATATTTTAGTGCCGGGGTGCATAACTACCGTTGAAATAAGCAGGGCTTTTGTTGTCAACGCGAAGGTCGGCAACAGCATGGAGTTTATAGAAGTAAAGCCCGGCACGGTTGTAGGCCAGTTTATCAGCGAGTTCGAGCGCCAGCATCCGGGGCTTAAGGCGGTTTACGACGGTTACAGGGGCGCGGAGCTTACGCCCGGCCAGCTGCTGGCGTTCGCTGTGCCCAGCACGGTTGACGAAAGCGCGGTTGTTTCTATCCCCTTTGAAACCTTAAAAATCGAGAACAACGACCTTGACGCGGGCCTGGAAATTGTCGCCCAGACGGGCGTCGAAGGTGAGAAACAGACTATTGTGCGCAAAACCTTAATGGACGGCCAGGAAATTTTGTCCGAAGTTATATCCGAGACAATAACCCGTGAGCCCGTGGCGCAGATATTTCACATAGGTACCAAGGCGACCGTTGCGCCGGCGCCAACCGCCGCGCCGGCGTCCGCGGCTCCGGCCCCTGTGGTGGAGCCTAGGCCGCTGCCAGGACTTGGCGAGCAGGCTGACTTGAACATGCTCACTATTGTGGACCAATATACATTGGAAGCGACTGCCTATTCTCCCGAAAGCGTGGGAAAGACGGCTGAAACGGCGTTTACCGCTACAGGCATGAGGGCGGAGTACGGCGTGGTGGCCGTGGACCCGCGGGTAATACCCCTGGGCACCTGGCTGTATGTGGAGAATTACGGCCACGCGCTGGCCGCGGACACCGGCAGCGCTATTAAGGGCATGAAAATCGACCTTTTTTACAACACACGCCGGGAGGCCATATTGTTTGGACGCCGCAACGTTAACGTGTATATCCTGGCCGAACCCACAATCGAGTTGGTGGAACTGGCGCCTCCCGTGGACCACGAAGACCTTTCTGCGGAATATGAAAATCTGGTAAGCGAGTAGCTCCTTGACACCCTGTATTTTTCGGCTATAATGTCATGAATTTAAACAGCCGAAAAGAGGCGGTCGTGTTGCTATGTGGTTCTTTCGAAATTTTGATGAGGCCAAGGATGTTCGGCACTTGCAATTTCGTCGCCATCTTGCTATCATGATGATGAACCCTAATTAGGAATCTATTAGGGTCATCTGGGGTCCACTCGGATGTGGATTGAAACGAAACCAGATGCCGCGGTATACGAGATACCGCGGCATTACTCATTAGTCAATTCTTACAATGGTATAAAAAATTGGTATTGTCATAAATACCAGCCAGCCGGGATGCCACAGGTTAAACATAAGCCCCAGCAGAAGATATACCATGACAATAATCGGGGCGTAAGCCGGGTATATTGTCTTTATTAACCGTTTTAAGGAGTCCGCGTCCCCTGATTCCTCCGTAACAATGTATCCGCGGCCCCGCGCGCGTTCATTAGTAGTGTAGTCCAGGTTCTCCTCCCCGTCGGCGTCTAGCGCCAGCAGGGAATCCACCGAGACATTGTAAATCTTGGATAGATTAATCAAATTATCTGTGTCCGGCGAAGCCTCCGCCCGTTCCCAGCGGGAGACAGCCTGCCGGCTTATGCCCAGGCGTTCGGCTAGGTCCTCTTGGGATAATTTATATTGTTTGCGCAGTGTTATTAAGCGGTTCGCTATTTCGATATTCACACTAAGCGCTCCTTTCTGTTCAACTGTTATTTCATTATACGCCCCGTCATTTGAATGTAAAGAGCATTTTGCTTTACACTCCGCAACTATTGGTTGCGGGCCTGGTTGCTAACATGTCCCGAAGCATAAGAATACTTCCCAATATGTCCGCATAAAAATAATAAGGTTTAGAACTATAATATGAAACAGGCGCGGAACAAAGAGTGCTAGTCGAGCTTGCTCGACGCATAAGCGCCGGACAAAGGGAGGCCCGTACAATGGCAGTGTCCGAGGAAAAAAGGAGCGCGGCGCGTCACGCCATAACAATCGACCACAGAGAGAACGCAACGATAACAGGTGTACTGGATGTTATTTCCTTTGATGAGGAAACAATTGTCGCTGATACAGAACTGGGCGTGCTTATTCTGCACGGAGCCAGTCTGCACGTAAACCGCCTTAACCTGGAAAGCGGCGACCTGGAGATAGACGGAGACATAGCCGGCATAAACTATGAGGACCAGGGCAGCTACGCTAAAGGCA
>JAISYE010000033.1 GCA_031297485.1 Clostridiales bacterium | reverse complement strand
CGCGAAAAGAAATGCACTTTTCACGCCGGTTGTTGGTTGCTCACACACGAAAACACTGAAAGATTTTTAGAGATAGTCGGGCGAAGCCCGACGAAGATGTTTTCGTGTGTGAGTATAATCCTTTTTTCATCGTTGTAGCCTCCTTTTGGTGGTTCCAGAGTAATTGTTTCTTGTAATTAAAAGGTCGCTCGGCAAGAGACAAATATTGCCCTTTCAAAATTTGGGCGGGTTCCGGAGTAATTTCAAGTTTGACGAGTTTGACGTATCATCCCACGAAATAATACATATGATAATACTGCCAATATCCTTAGTATAAGTCCGGAGGGAATAATTATGTCACAACTTGAAAATCCAAACAGCAAGAAACAGGAAAACAGCGGGAAAAAGCACACCGCGCGCCGCATTGACGAGGCAAGCCAGCGAAACAGCGCCCGCGTAGATACATACGCGCGGGAACAAAAGCCCGTCCCTGCCTCCCCACCGGCTGGCCAAGAAGCGCCAGACCGTCCGGTTTCTTCCGCCGCGCCCAGCCCGCCGGCGCAGCCCGGCGCAACGGCTTGCCAAGAGACGCCTGCCCAGCCCAACCCGGCGGAGCCAGCTATCCGGCCTGCCAAGCCCGGCTCAGCCGCCCAGCCCAGCCAACCCACTCCGGCCGGCCGGGACAAACCGGCAGAGCAGCCTTTTCCTCTGCCGCAGGCCCCAATTGACAGCAAGACTCTGCAGCTGCTTATTCAGGCGTACAAATATGAGCTTTCGGCCTCTAATTTTTATGAAAAGCTGTCGCGCATGGAGCCGGATAAATTTAAGAAAATTCTCTTAAGGGAAATCTGCCTGAATGCGAAAAAGCACTTAAAAATGATGGCCTATTTAAACAAACTGGTTAAGAATGACATAGACGGCATTTCGCCCGCAGAGCAGGAAATACTTTCATCTTGCGGCAGAAATTACGAGCTGTGCATGTACCGCGAACTGGATATTTTCGACTTTTACCGCAAAATATTCTTTGCCCTTAAGGACGCGAGCCGCGAAATCCATGACATACTGTACGAAATAATGTCCGATAAACACACCCACGCCATAAAGTTAGAACGCTTATGCGGGTAACATTTTAGTTACCGCGGCTGCGCGCGTAATGGAACAAGTATTGCTGCGCGCAGCCCGCGTATTGTCCGTATTTTTCCATGGCCAGCTGTTGTATATCCTTGAGGGGCGCGTCTTTTCCGTCGAAATAAAATTCCCGCATAATCTTTTTCACCCACGTGTCCACGGGGAACGCTTCCTTACGGCGCAGGGAAAAGAGCAGCACGCAGTCCGCGACCTTGGGCCCGACGCCATATATGCCTGTCAGCGCGGCGCGGGCCTCGGCCGTTGTTTTCCGCGCCAGGCTCCGAGGTTCCAGCGCGGCCGCCCATCGCGCGGCCGCGAGTATGTACTTCGCCCTAAAGCCCGTGCCGCAGTTTTTCATCAGGTCCGCCATTTCCGCGCTGTTCAGCTCGCTTATCCCCGGGAAGGCGTAATAATCTTCCCGGGCGCTTCCGTACCTTTCGGATATCCGTTCGATTATAGACTTTATCCTCGGTATATTGTTGTTCTGGGAAATAATAAACGAAATAAGGCATTCCCACACATCCTGGTTTAATATGCGTATACCCGGGGCGCTTTTAACCGCTTCCGACATAACGCCCCCTCCCATTGCCAGGCTCTCCTTTATTGCGCCGTAATCCTCCCGCAAATCAAAGTAGTCGGCCCACAGATTCTCAAATTCGTCCTCATCGCAGGGCGTCAGCAAAATTCCGTCGCCCCGCGTACTGACATCCACCCTGCGTCCAAGGGCATAAACACGGTAGAATTTATCGGCCAGCCGGCTGAACCGGAAGCATTGGCCGCATTCGAAGGTATCCTCCAGGTCGAAATCCTTCTGCTTAAAAAAAATCCCGTCGTTTAATTTCATGTACTCCATAACATTCCCCTTTCATTATTCAGCATTTCGGAAAAGTCTATTCAGAGGCCAAAACGCTAAAACCTTAAGACTCTGCCCCAAATCCCGCTGGGGACTCGTCCCCAATAGTCGAGTTTGCTTGACCCAGACTCCTTCTTGCGCTTCGCGCGCACTCAAATCAGCATAAACCTTGCGCCTCTGAATAGACGCAACGGACAGAACCTAACGGTGAACTTTCCCGGGAGTTTTTGTTCGTCGGGTTCTCTTCGGAATTTTCGCCGCAAAAGACGCGGCGCCGCCGCCAACGGACAGAGCGCTGTTAGCTTGTTCATCGGGTTCTCTAATGATATACTCTTGTAAATCAAAGGAGGCGCAAGATTATGAAAGAAACTATTTACACCATACCTGTGATGGACGGCTTTATTGAAGGCGGCGAGTGCCCGTTCTGCAATATGTACCGCAAGCTGGACCGGGACGCGGTGGAATTCGCCCTTGGGCCGTCGTACATGGAGGACGACGTCAGAATGGAGACTAACGCCGTCGGTTTTTGCCGTCAGCATTACGAAAAAATGCACGGCAAGCCAAACAAACTTGGCTTGGCCCTGCTTACGCACACGCACCTGCAGCAAATAAACAAGGACCTGGCGGAGCTGCTGCGGGAAGAACCGCCGGCCAGACATTTATTCGGGCGGGCAGGCGGTAAAACCGCGGACAAGGCGTCCGAGCATCTTGACAAAGTAGAAGCCAGCTGCTTTGTATGCCGCAAGATAAACAGCACCTTTGAACGCTACGTGGATACCTACTTCTATATGTGGCAGGAGTCCAGTATCCAGGACGAGACGCTTAAGTGCAACGGGTTCTGCCTGCCGCATTTTTCTATGCTGCTGCGTGTGGGCCGCCAGAAACTTAGCGCGGCGGCGTACAGTAATTTTACCACGGCGGTTGTGCCTATTCAACTGGCAAGTCTTAAAAAACTTGAGGAAGATATAGACTGGTTCATCCAAAAATTCGACTACCGCAACACCAACGAGCCGTGGAAAAATTCCAAAGACGCCCTGCCCCGCGCTCTTCTTAAAATTTCATCGCTGTTTGTCGAACAAGAATGACCCAAACTTCGTATATTATACAGATGCATGACACTTTTACACACTATTTTTTAAGGCGTGTTTGAAAACTCCTCAAAGCGCGAAATTTCGAATAAAAGCGCTGCAATGATAGTCGAGCTTGCTCGACGCTTCGCGCTGCGTCGAGCAAGCTCGACGATCGGAATCAAGTTTTCAAACACGTCCTAGCAAAGGAGAATACATTATGGCAAAAGGGAACTTCGTGGGTATGGGCAAGGAATTCAATGAAATGACTTTTGCGGAGAAGCGTGAGCACATATGGGAATATTACAGAATCCATATTTTAGGCGCGCTGGCCATCCTGGCGCTTATTGTGAGTTTTATTTACGGCACGTTTATAAACCCGCCTCCTGAGACTTTCGCGCAATTCGCCTTTTACGGAGACTTCTATGTCGGCGAGGAGACTCTGACAAATATGCGGACGTACATGGACCAGCGGCTTGCCCTTGACACAAAGAAATATGTTACCCAATCCTTCGAATGTTACACAGCGGAAGGATTGGATGTGGAATATTCTAGGGCGATGATGGAGAAATTCTTTGTTATGCTGGCTGTGTCGGAAATAGATATTGTTATAACAAACAAGGCCGGCGCGGAATATCTGGGCGAGGATGAGGCGTTTCTAAAGCTCTCCGAAATTTTAAGCCCCGGGGAACTCGGTTCCCTAGAAGACAAGCTGTACTTTGACGCCGCGGGAGACGCGGCAGGTATAAAGCTGGATGGCAGCCGCGCCCTCGCCGACTCCGGGGTTGACTCCGCAGACTTAATCGCCTTGGCTATGGTAAACTCCAAACGTCTGGACGCTGCGGCTGAAATTTTGAGAATATTCTGGGAATAAGGTTTTAGCCTGTGCCTACGGCAGACACGCTGCCAAGCGCGGAACATCTCAAAGAATAAACAGCAAAACCTTGGGGCGCCGCTCCATAGACGCGAACTTAAGGCTTGGTTAAGGTCAAAAGATTAAGACCAACGGGCAGTTCACGGTGGTGGGCGAATTATGTTGAATCAACTTTCACAGCCCGCCAACCACAAGGCTTGGTTTTACTCCATCAACACGTTTTTCACATGACCCAGTTCACCGTTAGGGGCCTAACGATGGTTTGTTCGTTGGCCCCAAGCCCCGCTGCGTCGGGCAAGCTCGACTATCGGGGACTCGTCCCCGATACCGGATGTTCCGGCCCCGGTCGGGCTTGCCCGGCGCAGACCCCTTCTTAAGGGCGGTGAGCACAGCGCTTTTGACGCGGGTATAGCTATCGGGCGGCTTACCCTTTAAGCGTAACCTCCACCACAGTATCGACCTTATCAGGCAAATCCGGATTGTCGCTAAGGTGCAGGAACACCGCGTCCTTGTAAATGTCAGTGCGCCAGTCGTCCACAATAGTCAGCTCAGAGCCGTCCGCCAGCAGGCGGACTTTTTCAATTTCCTCCCGTTTAAGCCCTGTCAGGGGCAGCGGCCCGACGGTGTTCTCCATAACGTGGAAGTACACTTTCCTGCCGTTACGGGTAACCCTGCCGTAGTCCGGCTTTTCAATGCCGGATGCGCCCGGTCCGCAGCCGGCGCCCGGCCCGCAACCGGCGCCCGGTCCGCAGCCGTAAATGCTGGCGCTGTTGGCTTTCATCCAATACTCCAAATCTTTCAGAATCCTTACCGACTGCATGGGCAAGTTCCCGCGGGCGTCCGGACCCACATTCAGCAGTAAGTTCCCGCCCTTGCTCACACATTCCACCAGCTTCTTAATAATCATGGAGGACGGCTTATAAAACTGGTCGTTGGCGCAGTAGCCCCAATGCTCGTTCATTGTAATACAAGCCTCCCAGGGTACTGGGTTCCCTGCCGAGTCGAAAATACCGTTGGGCGGAATAAGCTGTTCCGGGTTTACAAAGTCTCCCGCGTAACTGTTAGGCGTTTCCGTTAGCAGCGAGTTTTCGTCCGAGGGTTCCAGCCGGCTGTCAATAAGAACGTCCGGCTGCAGGCTCCGCACCATGTCCACAAGCTCCGCGGCCCGCCACTTTTCGCCCTTCATATCGTCGTAGGAAAAATCAAACCACAGAATGTCCAGCTTGCCGTAATTAATACACAACTCCCGCACCTGACCATGCATATACTCTAGGTATTTGTCAAAATCATACTTGTAACCTTTGTAATCCTCATTATCCCGGCAAGGATGGTGCCTGTCGCCATAATGAGGAAAATGTGGATGATGCCAGTCGATAAGCGAGTAGTACAGCCCCACCTTCAGCCCCACGCGCCGGAAAGCGTCCGCGTAAGCCCTTACTAAATCCTGGCCGGCCGGAGTGTTGGTCGCTTTATAATCCGTCAGTTCGGAATCGAACAGACAAAACCCGTCGTGATGCTTGGCTGTTAATACTGCGTAGCGCATACCTGCTTCCTTAGCCATATGCGCCCAAAAAAGCGGATTGTAATTCGCAGGGTTAAATTCCTCAAAATATTGCTGATACTGCGCGTCGCTTATTTTGAGCGTGCTTTTGCACCACTCGCCCTTAGCCGGTATAGAATACAGCCCCCAATGGATAAACATCCCAAGCCGCGCTTCCTCAAACCATTTTATGCGCTCCTTGTGCGCCTGCCTGTCAAAACTCACAGCCATTCCCTCCTATTCCAATGTAAGTTCAAATACGCCGGCAATATGGGCGCAGCCGTCGTATAACTCCGCGTCCGCAGACGGCGTTCCGTCCTGTACGCGTATGCCGCCGTTCACCCGCTCAAAGGGCAGTTCCGCGCCCGAAGCCAAATCCCGCGCCCGCGCCACTTTTCCCGTGTACGGAATAATCACGCTCTCCCGCCAGTCCTCGGCGGCTTTATACAGGCAAAAGGCATATACCTTCCTCTCGGCCGCTTTTTGCGTAAACGCGAAATCCCCCATGCGGAAGGGTGCGCAGGCCCTTGTGCCATATATGGCCCCGCCGTAACGCGCAAGCCACTTGCCCATGCCCCTCATGCGCCGCAGGGCGTTTTCCGGCAGGCGTCCGTCCGGCTGGGGTCCGACGTTCAACGCCAGGTTCCCGCCCTTGGCCGCAATGTCAATCAGCAGGTGAATAAGCTGCCGGACGCTCTTGTAGTCGTCGTCGTACTTGTAGGAAAAACTGGTTCCCATTGTCACGCAGCTTTCCCAGGGTACATTAAGCGCCTTGCCCGGCACGCACTGCTCCGGCGTAATGTAGTTCTCGCAAGGGCCGCCGCAGGTGCGGTCGGCGGCAATAAGCCAAGGCTGCACGCGTCGGGCCTCGGCCACAAGCTCCTCTATGCGGATGTCCTGCCCGTTCCGCCTGCAGACCCAGCCCGCGTCAAACCACAGCACATCCAGCCTGCCGTAGTTTGTCACAAGCTCCATTACCTGATTATGAGTAAACTGGACAAATTCCTCCCACAGGCCGGGGCCGTCCGCCGGGTCGTAGGACGGGCCGCGCCACATGAACCTGCCGCGCCGGGTATCCTTGGCCCAGTACAGCGGCGTGTTCCAGTCAGCCTTGGAGAAATACGCCGCAATACCCAGTCCCTGACGCCGGAACGCCTCAAACAAATGGGCGCACACATCCGCATATTTGTGGGCGTTAAACGGGCAGTCCGGCCCGGTCACTTTGTAATCCGTATAGGCGCTGTCCCACATGCAAAACCCGTCGTGGTGCTTTGTGGTAAAAATCAGGTACTTGAACCCGGCGTCCTTCGCCTCCTGCGCCCATTTTACCGGCTGGAACCTAATGGGGTTAAAGGTTTTGTTTAAGTCCGCGTACTGACGTTTGAAGGTTTCGCCGTCAGCCTCCCAGTCTACCCCCTGCCGCGACCATTCCGCGTCCGCGTCCGAAAGCGCCCAGGATTCCACCAGCCCTAACTGGGAATAGGGTCCCCAGTGCATCATCAGCGCCAGCTTCTTATCGCGCCAGTTTTCTAAGCTTTCTATAACTGTTGGCTCTGTGGGCGGCACGTACTCGCTTTCGCTTAAATAGCCGTGTACGCCCTGGGCCGCTTCTCCCTCGTTTTCAAGGTCTAATTCTGCCATACCGGCCCTCCTTTCCTATCATGATTATAATACTCCTTCGCCTTATTTTTCAAGGTGTCTGTTCAGAGGTCAAAACACTAAAACCTTAAGACATTAAAACCTTGGGGCCAACGGACAGTTCACCGTTAGGCCCCAAACCCCGCTGGGGGCATCATCCCCACACCCCATCATAATGGCGGCGAGTGCGATAGTCGCGCTTGCTCGACTCAGCCCTTTTTGATGTAGGTACGGCCTTTTCAAGAAAAGGATTATTTGTTTTTTTCTTAAGTTCGCGCTTATGGGGACTCGTCCCTGATAGTCGAACTTGCTCGACGCGGACCCCTTCTTAAGGGCGGTGAGTGCGATAGTCGTGCTTGCTCGACGCAGCCCTTTTTGATGTAGGTATGGCCT
>JAISYE010000032.1 GCA_031297485.1 Clostridiales bacterium | reverse complement strand
ACTTCCGGCGGGGCCGGAACCGGGAAAAAAGCGGGCGCGGGCAAAAAGGTCATTCGCCTTAAGAAAAAGCAGAGTCCGCTGCGCCGGGAAATAACCGCGATAACTCTATTAGTCACGGGGATTTTTTTAATCGTCGTCCTATTTACGCAAAACACAACCGGCATGGCCGGAACAGCGCTTAAAAACGCGCTTAACGGCCTGTTCGGTTTCGGCGGCCTTGTGCTGCCCTTTGCTGCTATTATCGCCGCAATGCGCATCTTCTTCCAAAAGGAGACGGTGCGTTCGCACAGGGCCCATTGGGCGGTCCTGTTTTTTATAACAATTACGGCGCTGGCCCATGTGTTCGGCCCGGACGCGCGGCCCGAACTTCCGGCCGCCGAGCGCGTAAGCTACGCCTACAAAATCGGGGGGGTAACCAACGGCGGAGTGCTTGGCGCCTTGGCGGGCGACGCCTTCCTGTCGCTGTTCGACAATTTAGGCGCGAAATTGTTCTTAATACTGCTGCTGCTGGTGTTCTTTACTCTGACAACAGGCGCGGCTGTTTTTACGTTTTTACGGACATCCCTTGTCAGCTTGCTGGAATACCTGCGTATGGCCGGCGAATATGACGACTATGAGGATGAGGAACCGGGCGGACGGCCTGAGACGCGGCCCCGCCGCCGTCCCGGCCCGCTGCCCCTGGCAGGCCAAAAAAAGGCGCGGCCGGCGGCGAAAACTTTTGTCATAGACGACGACGCAACGACACGCGATTCTGACGAAAGAATAGACCTGATAAACGAAAAACTGCCGCCCTACCGGGACCGGAACTTCCGGCACCCTGCGTCCCCTTCAAAAAACCCGAAGGTGGTAATGCTGAACGAACATAAGAACAAAAATATTTCAGAAATAATAACGCTGCAGTCCGATGAAGAACTGGCCGGCACCCCGGCAGGCGAGCTGAACATCAAGCTGAACGGTTTTGTGGAAGGGCTGGCGCCGGACCCTGCCCCGGAGGAGGACTACGCGGAGTGTGAGGATGACGAATACCGTGACGAACGCGGCGAGGTATTTGTCCGTACCGCTGGGGCCGGGCGTGAAGAATATGACCTTGAAACCGGCCCCGCGCCCGGAACGCCCGAGTTCGGCTATTCCGAATATATAGAGGATGACTATGATACCTATGACGAACAAGACCCGCCGGCCTCCAGACCCCTGCCCGCGTTTCCCCCGCGGCCGGCGCCGTTTTCCCCGGGGGCCGGGGCTTCCGGGCGGCCTGCGCCGTCCTCAAAGAAGGGCAGCGCTATGCCAAGTATACCCAGCCCGAAAATAAACGACAACCTGGCCCAAGAATATATATTCCCAAGCCTGGAGCTGCTAAATAAAAACTCGGCCGCGGTATCGCCCTCATCCAAGGCGGAGATATTGCGCAACGCCGAAAAGCTGGTGGAAACGCTTAAGAGTTTCGGCGTGGAAGCCCGGGTGTCGGAGGTGACCCGCGGCCCCGCGATTACGCGCTACGAGCTGGTGCCCGGCCAGGGAGTAAAGGTCAGCAAAATTTCCGGCCTGGCGGACGACCTGGCGCTTAACCTTGCGGCCCAGGCCATAAGAATAGAGGCGCCCATACCGGGCAAGGCGGCTGTGGGTATAGAAATACCAAACGCGGAAGTTTCGCCGGTATATTTGCGCGACGTAATAGAGGACGGCGCGTTCCAGGGGTATCCTTCCAAGCTGGCCTTCGCGCTGGGCAAGGACATAGCCGGCAACCCGGTTGTGGCGGATATAGCCAAAATGCCGCACCTGCTTATAGCCGGCGCCACGGGTTCAGGAAAGAGCGTATGCATTAATACAATAATTACGAGTATCATATATAAGGCAAACCCGGAGGAAGTCAAGCTGATTATGGTAGACCCCAAGGTGGTGGAGCTTAGCGTGTACAACGGCATCCCCCACCTTCTGATACCGGTGGTTACAGAGCCCAAGAAGGCGGCCGGCGCGTTAAACTGGGCCGTGCAGGAAATGGTGGGCCGTTACAATCTATTTGCCGAAACCGGTACGCGTAACCTGAAGGATTACAACGAAGCGCTGGCGAAACTAGGGGAAACGAATTTTCTGCCCCAAATAGTCATAATAATAGACGAGCTTGCCGACCTGATGATGACAGTGGCGGGGGAAGTAGAGGACGCCATATGCCGGCTGGCGCAGATGGCGCGGGCCGCGGGGCTGCATCTTATTATAGCCACACAGCGGCCCTCGGTAGACGTAATAACAGGCTTGATAAAGACGAATATCCCGTCGCGGCTGGCCTTCGCGGTGTCCTCGGGCACGGACTCGCGTACCATACTGGATATGGTAGGCGCGGAACGGCTGCTGGGCAAGGGCGACATGCTGTTTTCGCCCATGGGGACAAGCAAGCCGCGGCGCATACAGGGCGCGTTTATAACAGACAAGGAAGTAGAAAAAATAGTCGATTTTGTTAAAAGGGACGCGCCGGAATATGACACGGCCATAATAAACAAGATAACAGCGGCTAAGTCCGCGGCGGAACCGGACGAGGAACAGGACGAATTTTTCAGCGAGGCGGCGGAATTTGTAATAAAGAAGGAAAAAGCGTCGGCCTCCATGCTCCAGCGGCAGTTCCGCATAGGATACAACAGGGCCTCGCGGCTTATAGAGGACTTCGAAAAACGCGGCATAGTAGGCCCGGAGGACGGCGCGAAACCGCGCAAAGTGCTGATGAGCCTGTATCAGTGGAACGAGTATAAGGGAGGCGAGGACGCGTGAGGGACACGCGCGAGGCAAAATTAATACTGATGTCGAAACTGGCAATATACGAAAAGCGTTTTGCGGACTCGGACAGGAAGCTGAACGAATATTTCAGGAGCGACTACGTGTATAAAAAGAACGTGCGAACCCGTTTCTTTGTTTTCTTGGGCTGTTTAATAATTTTATGCTTCTATATAACACATAAAATTGTTGTTGACAAAGCGGCGGTTTTGTCGTTAGATTTTATGGACGAGTTGCGCGGGCCTGCCGTTTTTACAGTTTGCGCGACGCTTTTCTACACGTTCCTGAGCTGGGCGCGGGAAGCGGCCAACTACAACGCCGCTATGGACCGTTTGAAAATTTACGGCGCCATGCTTGGCAGGCTTGACAAACTAATAATAAGGCAGTCCGAGGAGGCCAATGCAGATGACGCGGCTTTTGCTGACGCGGGAAGCGATAGTTAGCTTCTTTAAAAGATATGAAACCGCTTGTATATTTGTTATAAAATTTTTATTGGGTGCCGTGCTGTTTACCTCTATAAACAATATCCCCTTCGGCACGCCGCGGCTTGCCTTCCTTACAGACTCAAGCCTGTGGGTTTTGACGCCTTCGCTGATGTCGCTGGCTTTTGCGGCGCTGACTTTTCCCGCTTCGTGCGTTATTATTATTTTAGACATAGCCTTGCATACTTCCGCCGTGCCGGAGTTATGCGTGATTATAACCCTGTTCCTGTTGTGCTTGGAGTTCCTTTATGTGCGTATGGCACCCAAGGAGAGTGTGCTTCTTATAATCGCGTTCTTCGCCCATTATTTTAAACTGCCTTACGCGCTTCCGCTGGTGGCGGGGCTTTATTTCAGCGCGGCCAGTGTCGTTCCCGTTATGCTGGGCGTGTTTATTTGCGCCTTTATCCCTGTGACGGCCTCCCTGCTCCCCTCTGTAGAAAGCGCCGGAACGAATTTATCGGAAATGACGGCCACTTTTTCAGATGTTTACACAGCCGTGCTGGAGAGCTTTTGGTCCAACCAGCAGTGGATTTTAACGGCCTTTATCTTCGCGTTGGTCACGCTGGTGGTGTTCGCCGTGTCCCGCCTTACCTTCAGCCACGCCAAGGACTGGGCTGTATGGCTCGGCTGCCTGCTTATGATCGTAAGTTTCTTTACAGCGTCCCTTATTGTCAAGACGGCGCGGATAAACCTGTTCGCCGTAAGTATTTTTACCGTATTATCCGGCGCGCTGGTGGAAATATTCCGGTTTTTCGACCCTTTGCTGGATTACCAGCGGGTCGAGCGCGTCGAGTTCGAGGACGACGAAAACCTGTACTATGTTAAAATTGTACCCAAGATTATTGCGCGAAAACGCCAGTAAAGCAAAATAAAAAAGGGAGGGGGGACCTGCTGTGGGCGATTACATCTACGACTATTTTTCGCAAATCCTGCTGTCTGTAAGGAGCATGTCGGGCTTTGCCATAAGCGACCTGTTTGATATTTTAATAACAGCGTTTATTATTTATAAAGTAATGCTGTGGATGAAGGAAACGCGTACCTGGTCGCTTCTTAAAGGCTTCGCGTTGTTTTCCGGCGCTTACGCGGTCGCGCTCTTGTTCCAGTTTAACACTCTTACATGGCTTATCCAAAACACGTACAACGTGGGTTTAATCGCCATTATTGTAATTTTCCAGCCGGAACTGCGCAAGGTACTGGAACAGATAGGCAAGGGCAAGGTCTTTTCGTCCTTTGTGACAGCCGACAGGCAGGATACGGGAGTGGATACCTATACGGCAAACGAAATTATAGAGGCGCTGGTAGCTATGTCAAAAGCGCGGACAGGCGCCTTAATACTCGTGCAAAATAACGTGCCCTTGGGCGACCACGAACAAACCGGCATACCCATTGACGCGGTCATGTCCCGTCAGCTGCTTATAAATATTTTTGAGGACAAAACCCCGCTGCACGACGGCGCGGTAATTATACGCAACAACCGTATAGCCGCGGCCACCTGCGTGCTCCCTTTGACACAAAGCCCCCTCGCCCGGGAACTGGGCACGCGCCACAGGGCGGCGGTGGGCGCCAGCGAGGTATCGGACGCGCTGTGCCTTATTGTTTCCGAGGAAACCGGCTGTATTTCCGCGGCCAAGGAAGGCAAGCTGCACCGGGACCTCTCTATCGGCGATTTGCGTGAAAAATTTGTGGAAAGTTTCGGCGACGACAAAAAAAGATTAATTTTGTGGAGGGGACGGAATGAAAAAAATAAGAAAACTTAGCAAGTTGATCTTCCAAAATCTTGGATGGAAGATTCTTTCCGTTGCCGCGGCAATAATTTTATGGATAATTTGTATAAACGTCGCCGACCCTGTTTCTAACCAACAGTTTATCACAACCCTTAAACTTATAAACGAAGAACGCGTAACAGGCCCCGCGGCTTCGGGAACGCCCGAAGCCGTGCTGGTAAACGGCGCCTCGCTTCGCGGCCGGTCCGTCGCCATTAATATACGCGCGACCCGCCGAACCTTAAGCGAGCTTAACCGTGACAGGAGCAAAATATCCGCCTATATAGACCTGGGGCAGTTTACAGCGACAGGCAAGCCCCAGTCCGCGCGGGTGGCTTATGACCTTACCGGAATAGAGAGCGAACAGTACACCGTGTCCGGCGTCGAACCGGCGGAAGTGGAAGTCCTCATCGAACCGTACATTACCAAGAGTTTTCCTATCCTGCTTGGCAAGCAATCCGGCGAGGCCGGCGAGGGCTATGTGGCGCTTACGCCCGTAATAACGCCCGCAAACGTTTCCATAGGCGGCGCGGCGTCTCTTATAAACTCCGTGGCTTCGGTCCGGGTGGACGTATCCGTGGCGGACGCGGCGCAAAACATTGAACAGGACGAAAAGCTGTATATTCTAAACACCAGCGGCATGGTCATGTCCGACCCGGTGGACTTGCAGTTTAACACAGCCCGCGTGTTTGTGACTGTAAACAAGTACGGCACTATACCGATTGAAAACCCGCGGATAACCGGTAACGTGGCTTCGGGCTACAGTATCGCGGGGGTAAGCTTCGAGCCTAAAGAAGCGGAAGTGGTCGGCCCGGAGCAGGATGTGGACGCCTTAAGTTCCATACAGTTAAACACCATTAATGTAAATAACTGGTCCCAGACCCACACGGAAGTTTTCGAGCTCTCGGAATATCTGGCGGACACCAACCTGACCATCAGGGAGGAAACCCCGGCCGCGGTTGAAGTGACTATCACAGTGGCCCGCGAGGCTGTCAAAACGTTTATCGTTCCCATCGAGCAGCTTCATATACGCGGAATGTCCACAGAGGTGGTGTTCCTGGACAAAGATGTTTCGCTGACGGTTAAAGGTTTGGAGAGGAACATAAACGCCATTGTACCCGAGGAGTTAAACGGCGTTATTGATATTTCAGGGCTGACGCCGGGCACTTACCGGGTTCCCGTGGAATTTACGCTTCCCAGCGGCGTAATGGCGGTAGGCACGCCTGCCGAGGTTGGCGTTACCATTTCTGACGGACAACCGCCCCTGCCGGAGGACGGCGCGGAGGACGGCGCGGAGGACGGCGAAAACCCGGCGGAAGAAGACAGCGCGTCAGAGGAAAATCCGGAAGAAACGGAGAATACGGCGGAAGCGCCGCCTGAGGCGGATACGCCTTCGCCGGAAGCGTCGCCGGAACCTTCATCATCGCCGGAACCTTCGGTCACGCCCGCGGCCGAAGCCGCGACTACGGAATAACGCGGGCGAACTAACGGGCAGTTTACATTGGCGCGAACTTAAGGAATGGGAAGGGCAAAAAGGCTCTGCCCCAAACCCCGCTGGGGATTTCATCCCCGATAGCCGAGCTTGCTCGACGCAGACCCCTTCTTAAAGGCGGCGGGCGCAGCGCTTTTTGACGCGGGTACAGGCTTTTTATACTCACACACGAAAACATCTGCGTCGGGCTTCGCCCGACTATCTCTAAAAATCTTTCAGTGTTTTCGTGTGTGAGCAACCAACAACCGGCGTGAAAAGTGCATTTCTTTTCGCGC
>JAISYE010000031.1 GCA_031297485.1 Clostridiales bacterium | reverse complement strand
ACACCGACGACCTCAGCCCTTGGGGCCTAACGATGGTTTGTTCGTTGGCCCCAAACCCCGCTGGGGACCTAACGATGGTTTGTTCGTTGGCCCCCAGACCCCGTCTCAAGGGCGGAGAGTACAATAGTCGAGCAAGCTCGACACAGCGCGTTTGATGCGGGTACAGCCTTTTTAAGGATAGTCGAGCTTGCTCGACGTAAAAGGGATTGGGTATTTTTTTCTTAAGCCCCAAACCCCCAAGACCAAACCCCGCTGGGGATTTCATCTCCGATAGTCGAGCTTGCTCGACGCAGCCCTTTTGCTGCTAGGCAAGCTCGGTGAATACAGCTCCGCCCCTACGCCCTAGCCGCCTTTAAAGAAGGGGTCTGGGGGCGAAGTCCCCAGCGGGGTTTGGGGCAGAGCCCCAAGGTCTTAATGGTTTAGGTCTTAGGGGTTTAGGTCTTAGGGGTTTAGGTCTTAGGGGTTTAGGTCTTGGGGGTTTAGGTCTTAGGTCTTAGGTTTTGACCTTTGCCCGTGCGCCTCAGTAGCTGTTCGATTACAGTGGGCGCGTCCGCAATCAGCCCGAAATCGGAATGTTTGAAGATTAGGGCCTTGCCGTCGGTATTTACGGATATTATCCTTCCCGCGCTTTCCGCGCCCGCCATAAAAGCGCTCGCGCCCGATACCCCGAATGTGATCAGCGTATCCGGAGTAATACTGATACCTGACTGGCCCACAATCTCGCCCGTGCCGCCGAAACCCGCCAAGGCGGCGGGGCGCGTCAGGCCGAAGCCCGCTTTAAGTATCCGGGCAAGCTGTCTCGCCATACCGCAGTTTTTTTTGTCCTTAACTCCAATCCCGCAAACTATAACCCGCTTCATATTACGCAAATCCTTTTCCAGCGGCGCGGATACAGACGCGAGCCGTTCATCCAGAATCCAGGCCGGTTTTTCCGTACCCGCTGCCATTCGCGTCAACGGAACACCTTCCGGAATTTTACCCGAAAATGTAACTACCAAGGGATAGACTGCCAACTGCGTCCATATCAGACTGGATGAACATACCCTTTTTTTAAGCAACGCCATACCCGCGTCTAGTTCCATCTCTACAGCGCCCGTGAACAGCGAGCAGTCCGCCTTTGCGGACAAACGCGCCGCCAGTTCGCGACCCGCGGGTGTGTCGGGCAGAACCGTACAGTTCGGCGGGCACGACTCCCATTCCGCGATAAAGCTCGTAATGGCTGATTCCGGCAAGTAACAGGAGTAGGGCATTGGGTCTATCCAACGCACGGAAACGCGCTTCGAAATTTTAACGCGTTCCTCCGGGGCCGGAACATTCGGCGAGGCCGGAATATCCGGTGGGGCCGGAACATTCGGCGGCCGGCCGGCCTTCGATTGTTCATTAAAAATGCGCGTATAAAGTTCTTCTTCCTCTAAAAAGGCGCAGACGCGCCCGTTTTTGGGCCGGGTAAACACCGGACGTTCCGGCCCCGCCGGAGGTTCCGGTCCCGGACATTCCTTGCTTTTTTCATCAAGAGAAACCGGTATGAATTTTATGGATTTCTCACGCGCCTTAAGCCGCGCGCGTAAATTTACCGCCCGTAAAACGGCCGGGCTGTTGCCTATTACCAGCATAACACCGGAAGTTCCGGCCCCGCCGAAAGTTCCGGCCCCGCCGAAAGTTCCGGCCCCGCCGAAAGCTCCGCCCCCGCCGGAAGTTCCGGCCCCGCCGAAAGCTCCGCCCCAAGGCGTCCTAAGGGCAATGGAGCGAGTCCCTTCCTCTGACTGAACCACGGCTGTTATCACGCCGTCGGAGAAAGTTAAATCCTCCACCTGAGAGAGCACGGGAACAGAGAGTTTTTGAGCAATTAAGAACGGCACCGCGCCCGTGTCCGCCATACCCGCCCGCTCGCCCGCGATTATTACGTCGAAGCCCTTGCCCGCAGCGTAAGCGGCTATGGTATCAGCCGTGTACCGCTGCGCGAACTCGCGCTGGCGCGAGCCAAGCACAATCACCTCGTCATAGCCGGCCGCGTACAGGGATTCCGCGTATGACGCCGGCAACGAGCCAGCCAGGGTAACGGCGCGGCATTCCGCCGGGCCGCCGGCCTGGGATTTAAGGCGCAGGCCAAGTTCCAGCGCGGATTCGTCAAAACAGTTTATAAGAGTTTTCGCGTAGCTTAAGTCCATGCCGGGCGAAAACTGCTCCCAGTCGGACTCGGCCACTCCGTCCCAATCCGTGACGGTCTTGAAGCATACAAGGGTTTTCATTCCTTATCTACTTGAACCCGAAAGAAGTCGGGCGGCGCGTTTTGAAACCTGCCGGCCTTTGGGCAGGTTTCAGCGCTGGTTTCGCGAAGCGAAACTTCTGAGAGCAAGACGCCTTTATTTAATATATGGTTCGGGTCCAGCGCGTCTTTAAGCTTGTACAGCAGCGGGTAGGAGGTTCCGTGTTCCCGCGGCATCCAGGACGTGCGGTACTTTCCGCTTCCATGGTGATGGGCTATGCTGCCGCCGCGTTTTAATGTCTCCTCTAGAATTACGCCCACAACTCTCATGTAGTCGTCCTTTACCAGTTCCACATTACGCGCCAAGAACGCGAATGTAAAGTAAATATTTGTACCTTGCATGTAGCTGTGAGAAGCATGGCCGCCCGCATACGCCAAATACTCAATTTCCTCCGAAAGACGCTTGATTACCGCGCTGTATACGCCGCCTATCTCGCTCCATTCCGCCGAAATTTCGCACGTGTCTACCACAAGCCCCATTGCGTGGTAGCCGCGCCTTTCCATATGATAACATTCGTCGTTTCTTGTTTTCAGCCAGGAGAGGACCGGTTTTTCACCAAGGCCGGTCACCCCGAATTGCGCGGCGTATTCCTCGATGGCCGCGCCGGTGGCCTTTGCCACGGAAGCCGGGCCGTCGGCGATGAACATAAGCAGGGCGTGTTCCGGCGGAACGGCGTCTTCCAGCTTGAGCAGCAGTTGAACCTCCGCGGTGTCATGGAGCCGCACAACGGCTGGCTTATAACCGTCGGACATAATGGCGCGGATCATGTCGAGCCCGGTTTGCATATCCTTTACGGCGTAAGCCTGCAGCCAGCGTTCCTCGGGCCGGTATTTGAAAATTTTTACCGTAACCTCTGTGATAAAGCCCAACATTCCCTCGCTGCCTATGAACAAATGGCGCAGGTCTGGGCCGCAGGAGCGTCGCGGCACGTTTTTAACCCGGATGATTTCGCCGTCCGCCAGCACGGCTTCAAGCCCAACCACTAAATCCTCTATTCCGCCGTACAGCGTGGAAAACTGACCTATACTCCGCGTGGCCACAAGCCCGCCTATATGCGCCATGGGAAGCGACTGGGGAAAATGCCCGGCGCTGTAACCCTTCTCGTTTAACACGTTCTCCAGATACTCCAGCGGCGTTCCGCAGCGGACGGTAACAGTCATGTTAATTTCGTCGATTTTGAGTATTTCGTTCATAGCGCTTCCGTCGATTATGACGCCGCCCGGTACGGGTTCGATGCTTTGCGTGACGCTGGAGCCGCCTGTGCGCGGAACCGCGTCGATTTTATTCTCGTTCAGAAACTTCATAACCTTGGAAACTTCCTCGGTATTGGCGGGCTTAACAACACAGGCCGCCCGGGGCGCGAAATTTTTACCGTCCGTCCTTTCGTAGATGCGAAAGCCGATGTAGTCCTTGCCGGCCTCCAGCACGGCTTCCTCATCCGTAAGCACCTTTTCGGCGCCGAGAATGAGACGGAGTTCTTCTATCAGCTGTGATTTTTCCATTAAATGGCCTCCTTCTGTTTCACGAACTTAAAGCTTGGGTAAGGTCAAAAGATTAAGACCAGCGGACAGTTCACCGCTGGGGGCCTGACGATGGTTTGTTAGTTGGCCACGATACCGGATGTTCCGGCCCGCAGCCGGCGCCCGGCCCGCAGCCGGCGCCCGGCCCCGGTCGAGCTTGCTGGGCGCGGCGTTTTTTGGCGGTCGGGTTTGTTCGAGATAAAAGGGATTATTTGTTTTTTTCCGTAGGGGCGAACTATGTCCGCCCGCCCGCGGCTATGGGGCGCGAGGCGATTATATCAACGCCGGTGCCGCAAATATTGGAGATAATGACTTCCCCGTACATGACCGGAGCCGCGGCCTTCGTCCTGTAAATTTTGGCGAGACATTCCGCCAGCTTTGCCTTTGGTACTTCCCCGGAGCCTATTACAGGCAGCCTTGGCAGTATTCCGCCCGTGACGGCGACAGTGCTCGTAATCATACGCATGGGGTTTGTGACTTCGTCTATTCCGTGCTGTATTCCCCGTTTACAGGACGCGCCCGTAACTTGGGTCCCGTCCTGAGTGTGCGTAACCGTAAGCCTGCAGCTGTTGGGGCAGATTATACAAACCAATTCCTTCTGAACCCGAAAGAAGTCGGGCGGCGCGTTTTGAAACCTGCCGGCCTTTGGGCAGGTTTCAGCGCTGGTTTCGCGAAGCGAAACTTCTGACGGGGCCGGCACTTCCTTTGTCATTCCCGCGCCTCCTCTCTTTTTACTGCGACTTTAATAGGGGCCGGAACGTCTGGCGGGGCCGGAACATCCGGTGGGGCCGGGCGCCGGCTGCGGGCCGGAACATCCTTGATAGTAAAGGTAATCATTTCCGGAGGAGCCGCATAGCGGCATTTTTTTTCGAATATTATCTTCTCGCAGCCGGCTCCGGAACTTCCGCTTACGGCTTGGAGCACCGCAAATTTTTCAGGTGATTTGACGCGCAGGAAAAACGTGGTATTAGAACCCGCTCGCGCAAACTGCGGGACTATAAGCCCCACGTTTTCGCCCGGCGTGACGGGCACGCGGGTTCCGCCGGCAAGTCCGCCGTTCAGGTATTCCACCGCGCCGGCCGCCGCGATTTCTCCGCTTGTTGAAACATAATCAACAAGGTCGAAAACCACAGCCACGTTACCCGCCGCGAAAATTCCCGGCACGCTCGTCATGAAATTGTTATCCAGCACAGGACCCTTGGTGCGCGGGTCTATTTCTATCCCCGCCCCGCGGCTCAGCTCGTTTTCCGGAATAAGCCCCACGGCAAGGACAAGCAAATCACACTCCACGCGTTTTTCGGTGCCTGGAATCGGATTCATTTTGCCGTCTACTTTCGATATGGTCACGGCTTCCACTCTGTCGCGCCCATGCACTTGGGTCACGGTTGCGGAAAGGCGCAGAGGAATATCATAATCATCCAGGCACTGCGCTATGTTTCTGGAAAGCCCGCCGGGGGTTGGCATTACCTCGTACACCGCCTCCACCTTAATGCCCTCCAGCGTCATGCGCCGCGCCATAATAAGCCCAATATCGCCCGAGCCGAGAATAACAGCCCGGTTCCCCGGCAGGTAGCCTTCCATATTAATGTAGCGCTGTACGGAACCGGCGGTTAAAACCCCGGCGGGGCGCTCGCCGTGTATCAGCACCTGGCTTGCCGTGCGCTCTCTGCAGCCCATGGCCAGAATTACCGCCCCCGCCTGTATGTGTAACATTCCGTCCTTGTTGTTGCAGGCGTAGATTTCTTTGCCCGCAGTTACTTCCAAGACCATGGTGTCGGTTTTTATCTCAATGCCCGCGCGTTCGGCGTCATCTATAAACACCTGCGCGTACTGGTTCCCGCTCATGCGCCTGCCAAACCGGTGCAGGCCAAAACCGTCGTGAATACACTGCCTTAATATTCCTCCGAGTTCTATATCGCGTTCCAGTATCAGCACGTCCTTTATTCCCAGTTGCTTCGCTTTAAGGGCGGCCGCCAGCCCCGCGGGGCCGCCGCCTATAACCGCGATGTCCGTCTTTTTATGCTTCACGCGCTTTCACCATCCTCGCGGTTCTCTTTTATGAGTATATTGCTTCCGGGGCCCTTTAATACCACGTCCGGCCAGCTTATCCCCAGTTCGCGAGCCATAAGCTCCACAACCCTGGGCTGGCAAAACCCGCCCTGGCACCGCCCCATACCCGCGCGGGTACGGCGCTTTACCGCGTCTACGGAGGCGGGGACGACGGGGGATTTGAGGACTTCTAATATTTCGCCTTCCGTTATACTCTCGCAACGGCAGATGACCCTGCCGTAAGCGGGGTTTTCCTTTATAAGGCCGTCCTGTTCTTCCCTTGTAAGGTTCCTGAATTCCCTTTTTTTCTGGAGAAGCGGCTGCCAGTCAGCTTTTTTCTTCAAAGGCGAACCTTCCGCAGCGCTTGCCTCGCCTACAATCCCCTCGACCATGCGGGCTATGGCGGGCGCCGCCGCCAAGCCGGGCGATTGAATCGCGGCTACGTTCACAAATCCATGGGTAACGGGCGACATTTCGATTACAAAATCCTCACTGTAGTCGGCGGGGCGGTTCCCGGCGAAAAACCGGATAATATCGCCGTAAGGCGCCGGACCTTCCCCGCGCCCCATGGAGTAGGCTAATTCCTCCGGGCTGGTGGATAAATCTTCCTTATCCGGTATTTCCACCGCGGACGGGCCCATCAATATATTCCATTCAGGCGTCCGGCACATACCGCCGCCCTTGGTCTCCTGCTTCTTCATCGCCCGCTTTACGTCCTCGAAAGTGATGTGCTCGCACAGGCTGTCGTATTCGGGCCGGCGCGCTTTATCCAAAATCGCTATTACGCCCTTGCGCGGGTGTATTGTAAAACATTCGTCCCCTGCCATAGCGGAAATATCGTCGGCGTATACGCCCGCGCAATTTATAACTAAGCGCGCGCGTATAAGGCCGCGGCTTGTAACCGCCCCGCGCGCCCTGCCGTCTTCGCGGAGAATGTCCCCCACGGCGCAGTTGAACATAAAGCGGACGCCGTTGGCGGCGGCGTTTTCCGCAAGGGCCACCGCGACTTTGTACGGCTCCACAAGGCCCATGCTGGGCAGCCAGAGAGCGGCCACGGCTTTCCTGCCGGCTTCGCTGCGGTTAAGGCCCGGCTCCAGCTCGCGCGCCCGCGCGCCGTCTACCAGTTCGACCCCGTCCACGCCGTTTTGCATGGCGGTATTGTAGGCGACTCTTAACGCCGGAACAAGCGCGTAGTTTGTCACAAAACCCATGGCTCCGCTTCGCTGAAGCTCGAAGCCCAATTCCCGCGCCCATTGCGTGTACATCCTGTTACCCTCCACGTTCAGCCGGGCTTTTAACGTGCCCGGTTTTACCGCGTGCCCTGGGTGGATGTTGCCGTTGTTTGACTTGGTGGCCCCTGCCCCGGCGTCGTCGCCCTTTTCCGCCACAAGGATTCTCAGGTCATACTTAGCCAGTTCTCTCGCAATACCACAGCCGGAAATACCGGCTCCAATAATCAGGACATCGGCCTCGGCTATAACGCCCGCTTCGCGGCCCAGGGCGCAAACAGCGTCGTAATCGGGCCTGGGCGGGGCTGCGCCCTTTACCGTGAGTTTGTTTACGACATTTTTAACGCCTTCAATTTTTGCGGCGGCATGTCCCGCGTCCACAACCTGATTCCAGCTTTCGCAGCCGCCGCTTAAGGTCAGTATTCCGCGCCCGTCCAGGCGCAAGTCCGGCTCTAAACCGGGGACCGCGCCGGTTATGGCTTTTTTTATTGCGGTTAGCGTTTTTTTCATATTCTGCCTCCTTAAGGCGTGTTTGAAAA
>JAISYE010000030.1 GCA_031297485.1 Clostridiales bacterium | reverse complement strand
GATGAAGCTGTAGAAGTTTACATCTTAGAAAACGGCAAATATGTAGTGAATGTGTACGGCAAAGAAGATAATATAAATGTATCCGTACTGGAAGGCTGCGTTATTAACCTAACAGACGTATTTGCCGAATAAAGCAAAAAAGCGCTGTCAACGCCAGGCGGCCGTATCTGACAAAAAAAACCAACAATAATATTCGTAGGTGTCGAAATGAGTATAGAAATGATTTCAATAATGAATAATACACCCATAGGCAATTTAATAATCGAAAGCAGGGACAATTATATAACCCGGCTGATATTCGCGGACGATGCCCCTTTGCCGGAAAGCCGCGGCGGCAACTCCGTTACGGACCAATGCAAGATGGAACTGGAGGAATACTTTAAGGGCGAACGAACACAGTTCAGCGTTGGCATAAAGCCGCAGGGCACAGATTTTCGTCAGAGGGTATGGGCGCAATTAGCGGAAATACCCTATGGCGAAACCATAAGCTACGGCGAGCTGGCGCGGCGCCTGGGCATCCCCAAGGCGGCCCGGGCCGTGGGCGGCGCGAACCATCACAATCCGATTCCGATTATTATACCCTGCCACAGAGTCCTGGGCGCGGACGGCAAACTTGTGGGCTATGGCGGCGGCCTGTGGCGAAAGGAACGGCTTATTGCACTTGAAATGAAAAACAAGAAGGAGCATAACTTTAAATGAAGAAGATAAAGATTGGAGTCGCGGGTATAGGCGCCCGTGGTTTGATAACCCTGCGGGACCACATGGTACCGCTGCCAGACGTGGAAGTGGCGGCGCTGTGCGAGCCATACGAAGACAGACTTGTTCAGGCGGCCGCTATAGTAACGGAGGCAAACGGTATCAAGCCCTTTATATGCCGCGATTACCAGCAGCTGGTCAGCCGTGCCGAACTGGACGCGGTTGTGGTCACAGGCGCCTGGGAGTGCCATGTGCCCGTGGCGCTGGCGGCCATGCGCGCGGGGAAGTACACTGCCATAGAGGTCGGCGGGGCCTACAGCGTGGAGGACTGCTGGCAGCTGGTGCGGGTGTCGGAAAAAACAGGGATGCCCTGTATGATGCTTGAAAACTGCTGCTATGGCCGCGAGGAAATGCTGGTGCTTAACATGGCGCGTCAGGGGCTGTTGGGCGAAATAGTCCACTGCGAAGGGGGCTACAGGCACGATTTGCGGGAGGAAGTCGCCACAGGTCTGGACCGCAGGCATTACCGCTATCGCAATTACCTGCACCGCAACTGTGAAAATTACCCCACCCACGAGTTGGGACCTATTGCGCAAATTTTGAACATCAACAGGGGCAACCGGATGCTTTCCCTTACATCCACCGCGTCCAAGGCCGCGGGGCTGGCGGAATACGCGCGGAGGCACGGTGCGGACGGCGCGCCGGCCTTTGCCCAAGGCGACGTTATCACCACGGTTATTAAGTGCGCCCATGGCGAAACCATTACCCTTACTCTGGACACTACTCTTCCCAGGTTCTACAGCAGGGGGTTTTATGTGCAAGGCACAAAAGGAATGTACATGGAGGACAACCGCAGCATATTTCTGGACGGCAAGGACAACGCGGCGGAATTTGCGTGGCAGGAGCATTGGAACAATGTAGAGGACTACTACGAGCAATACGACCACCCTCTGTGGAAGAAAACCCTGCGGGAAGGCCGCACCGATGGCCACGGCGGTATTGACCGCTTAGTTTTCCGCGCGTTTTTCGACGCGGTTTCCATGCGCGGCGAAGCCCCCATAGACGTTTACGACACCGCCGCCTGGATGTGTATTACCCCGCTTTCAGAGGACTCCGTCGCTTTGGGCGGCGCGCCTGTGGCTATACCGGATTTTACTTCAGGGGGCTGGCTTAGCCGGGCGCCTGTAGCTGTGGCAGAATAAAACTGTAGTTTGCGGGAGGAACCGCGAGGGCGTCGGGCGTGTTTCAAAAGTTGAGGACACATATTTTCCCATCGCGGCTGACCGCATAAACACAGGCTTTTTGATGGACTTGGAAATAAATGTGTCTACTGATTAACCCAAATAAGAACCACGCCGTGTTTATTCAGAGGGTCAAAACCTTGAGGCCTAACGATGATTTGTTCGTTGGCCCCAAACCCCGCTGTGGACTCGTCCCCGATAGTCGGGCTTGCTCGGCGCAGACCCCTTCCCGCGCTTCGCGCGCACTCATTAAGGAAAACCCGACGAACAAGCACCTTGCACCTCTAAATAGAGACCCAATTTTTCGCGCTTGAAATTTTTCATATACTATTGACATCGAAGATAGACTGACCTATAATAAATATAGATGATTATTTTGTCTATTAGCTCTTAAGAAAAGCAGACGGGAGTAAAACTGACAAAAGAGGATTAAGCGGTTAAAAGACTTGGCGTCAAGTCATTTGGATTCCCTCTCAGCTTTTAATCTTTAAAGAAAGGAGGAAGCGTCAGGCAGTAAACAAGCGCATGTTCCGCAACATGAGGAAACGCGCGCTGACCTGACGGTAACGGGAGTTTTTAGCTGTATAATCAGCGGTACATTTATTGCAACACAATACTATTTAATGAGGAGGATATTTCTAATGAAAAAATTAATCAGCTTGACTTTAGCACTGCTCATGGTTTTTTCCATGGCAGCCTGCGGCACAACGAATACTGCCCCCCCCCCCGGCAATGCGTCTTCTAGCGGCGCGGGCGCTATTATGGACCCGCGTTCTCCCTACCCGGAGACTGTCACTGTGACGGCTTGCCGTGTTTTGGAAACAAATCCGCATTTCCTTGAAGGCGATGATATGGAGAGCAACCCCATGTCCCGCTGGATGAATGAGAAACTTAACATCAACTATAAAGTTGTCTGGCAAGTGGAGACTACCGAATATGCCAACAAACTTTCCCTCAGTATCGCCGCTGGCGATATCCCTGATCTAATACCCATGCGCACTAGCGAATACTTAATTTTCCGCTCGCTGGTGGAAAACGGCCTTGTGGCCGACCTAGGCGAAGCCTTTGAAAAATGCGCCGGCGAATATATGCTGGATACCTTTGCGTCTTACGACAACCGCAACCTGGAACCGTTTACCATAGACGGGACGCTGTACGCTATTGGCGGCGGCCAGTACGCCTATGAGCACGAGCTTGTCTGGATGCGCAAGGACTGGCTGGAAGCCTGCGGCCTTTCGCTGCCCAAAACCGCTGAAGATATCGCTAATATCGTCAGAACCTTCCAGGAGAAAAAGCCCGGTGGTACGGAAGTGGGCGGAATCCCTATCTCCAGCAGTGACAACGCTCAAGTAGGCCTATACAACAGCAGCTTTGAGTTCTCCTCTGTGCTGTATTCTACCGGCGGCGCGCCAAAAGCCTGGGTCCGTGACGAAAACGGCGAAGTTGTATACGGCTCGATTTTGCCCGGCATGAAAGAAGGACTGGCTATTCTGGCCGACTGGTACAAGGAAGGCATTATTGACAAGCAGTTTATTACCCGCCCGAAGTCCGGCGCTGTGGAAGCCATGGTAGCCGGCGGCGAGGTGGGTGTTTGGTTCGCCCCCTGGTGGAACGGTTATCAAATAAACGAACTGATCACCAATTTCCCTGAAGCGGAAGTTATATGCACCAGCGCTCCTGTCACCAGTGACGGCAAGTACCGCCATTCCTGGCCGGCACTGGCGGGCGACTTTATAGCTGTTAACTCTGGTTTCCAATATCCGGAATTAGTAGTTAAAATGCTCAACCTGGAATATGATATGCACCGAGGATTTGACGAGGAAGCGTTCGCCATATGGACGCCCTCTTTGGAGAATAATATCAGCTGGACCGCGGCATTCCCCACCGGCGGTCTTAACTTGGAATACATGGACGCTGTGCCCAGAAGCGGCAAGATAGCCAAGTCCGTTGTTGAAACAGGCGTGCTGGCGGAAGGGCTGGAAGGCACGGCGGATATGATGCGCTGGGCCGAAAGCGCCAAAAGTTACGCAGACACACGGGTTGTGGATGGTTCTAACTGGCTGGATTATGTATGCCGCTATATTGGCGCGTCCGAAGTGCAAAACCCAATTAGCGAGCCTGTAGTACCTGTGTTCTCCTATGCCACTGATTCTATGGCGACGCTTAAGCCTAACCTGGACAAATTGGAAAACGAGATGTATTTGCAGATTGTCTTGGGAGAAAAGCCTGTGGAGTATTTTGACGAGTTTGTGACCCAATGGAAAGCCCAAGGCGGCGACAAACTAACCGAGGAAGTGCGGGCGCTTGTAGGCGATTGACGTCATAATACCGCCGCCGTGTAAACTATACTCGCGAACGCCGGGATTTCGCAAGGGGGGGGGGGCAACGGCAGTCCGCCCCTACAACCCCGCAACTGTTTGTTCGCGAGTATAAGCAAGTCCCACGTCAGCAGACGGGGGCTTGCTTAATCGGTTTTAAAGAACGGCGGCGGTACAATGTGGAATAGGGGTGTTTCTTTTGAAAAACAAACTGGACCAAGTGTACTACCATTTTATGCTGCTGCCAGGTATGATTTTATTGTTTATATTCAGTATTGTTCCCATGTTTGGCATTATAATGGCATTCCAAAATTTTATTCCAGCCAAAAAAATTTGGGGTTCTCCCTTTGTCGGACTGGACAATTTTAAACTGATGTTCACCTTCCCAGACGTGCGGACGGTTTTTTTTAATACGATTTACATCGCGTGCTTTAAAATAATATTGGGGCTGCTTGTTCCCATTTTATTCGCGCTGCTTCTGAACGAAGTGCGGGTATCCTGGTTTAAGCGCATGGTGCAAACCATAGCCTATTTGCCCAACTTCTTGTCCTGGGTTATACTGGCTGTTATGTTCTCCAATCTTTTTTCTTTTAATGGCATTTTCAACCGCATTGTGACATTTTTCGGCCATGAGCCAATCTTGTTCTTGGCCAGCAACACATGGTTCCGGCCGATACTTGTTGCCACTGACGTTTGGAAAGGCTTTGGATATGGCGCCATAATCTATTTGGCGGCTATAACCAATATCGACTTGAATTTGTATGAGGCCGCGGATATTGACGGCGCCACCCGGTTTCAGAAGGTGCTGTACGTAACCTTGCCGGGTATTAAGGCTACGGTTGTTCTCATGGCAACCCTGGCCCTGGGCAATGTGCTTAACGCGGGTTTTGAACAAATATTTACCATGTACTCCGCTGTGGTCTATCAAACCAGTGACATTATAGATACCTATGTATACCGTATGGGCCTTGTGAAACTGCAGTTCAGTTTTGGCACGGCTGTCGGCCTGTTAAAATCTGTTGTCAGCTTTATATTGATCGTGCTGTCTTATAAGCTGGCGGACCGTTTCGCGGGCTACCGGATTTTTTAAGGAGGCGGCTTATGAAAGCTAAAACTGGTGTTGCAGATGTTTTTATTTGGATTATACTGGCTTTGGCCGCGCTTAGCTGCCTTGTGCCAATGCTTAATTCCCTGGCCATATCCTTCAGCGACAAAACAAGCGCCGCTTTAGGCAAGGTGCTATTTTGGCCGCACAATTTTAATATTTCGTCCTACATAAAAATTGTTGAGGAGCAGCAATTTTTCCGGTCGTTCGCGAATTCGCTTCTGCGGGTTTTTCTGGGTGGGTTACTGAATATTTCGTTGTGCATTATTATGGCTTACCCTTTGTCTAAGGAAGAATCCGCTTTCCGGTTCCGTAACGTGTATATTTGGGTTATTGTATTTACCATGCTGTTTAATGGCGGATTAGTACCGACTTTTTTGGTAATCAAATCCTTGGGGCTTATGGATACGATTTGGGCGCTGGTTCTGCCAGGCTCTGTGCCGGTTTTCAGCCTTATTTTGCTTATGAACTTTTATAAGGGGCTTCCCAAGGCATTGGAGGAAGCGGCCCGTGTGGACGGCGCCAACCCGTTGTTTATTCTTTTTAATATTTTTGTGCCGCTTTCGAAGCCGGCGATTGCTACCATCGCCTTGTTTTCCATTGTGGGACACTGGAACGCTTTCTTCGACGGCAAAATATATATGAACACGCCGTTGAAAATGCCGCTGCAAACATACATTCAGTCTTTGACCGTTCAAGTGGATTTTACGCGCCTGTCCACCATGACCAGGGAACAAGTCTTGGAGCAGTTGGAACGCTCCAACCTCACTTTTAACTCGGCCAAGGTAATGGTGTCCATGGTGCCTATTTTATTAATTTATCCTTTTTTGCAGCGCTATTTTGTTACTGGTATTGTTATGGGCGCTGTTAAAGAATGAGGACGTTGTACCCATTAGCGCGAACTTAAGGGATGAGAAAGGTTAAAACCTTGGGGCCTAACGATGATTTGTTCGTTGGCCCCAAGCCCCGCCGGGGACCTAACGATGGTTTGTTCGTTGG
>JAISYE010000029.1 GCA_031297485.1 Clostridiales bacterium | reverse complement strand
CCCCCCCTGAGCAGGTCGTCGAACACACCGGTGTCAATATATACGGTAAGCAATGTGCCGGCGGCACTTACGGTGTAATTATGGGATTCCCCTGTGTTGATCATCAGCAAGTCCGCTTTCTTCATCAAAACTTCCCTGCCATTGACTAGGACGTCCAGCCCGCCGTCCAGCAGGTATAAGAGCTCGTAGTCGGGATGGAATGTAATGTTCGTGGACGTCGGTACGTCCAGCGAGAGTTTCATCCCTAGGTTTAACAATATGCCCACTCCTTCAATATTTCCGGCTATGCCGGCTATGCGAAACATATCAACGGCTGTCTATTAATCCGTAGTTCCCGTGAATTTTTTCGGAATTTTCGCCGCAAACGTCGAGCAAGCTCGACTATTAAACGCGGCGAAAACGGCGCTTCGCGCCGCCCTTGTTCGTCGGGTTCTTTGTTGATAATAATTAAAGAGGATGTCATTGGAAAAAACTATACATATAGCATAACACAAAACTCTCCAAAGTGCTATATAAAAAAATGGGGAACTGAAAATACAGTCAAGAGGATAGGACGATGCTGGAGATAGGGAATATAAATTTGAGACAACGGTAAATAGTAAGGGGCAAAAAGCGCCAGCTTTTTGCCCCTTCCTGTTTTTTTGCGCAAAACTACAGCCCCACGCCGCGATGCACGCGGGTTCAACCTATTCTTACCCCTTTCGCAGCCTTATTAGTTCCACAGCCCCACAACCACGCAAAGCGCGGTTTCTGAGGAACCGTGGCAACCCGCGTGTAACGCGGCGCGGGGGCCAGGCAGCGGCCTGACGGCGCAATTGTTTAAACGCGTGTTACATTTGACATATTTGATTAAAAAGCAATACATAGTAATTAATACAAATTATATAATGCGGTGGAGTAAAAAACTTTTGTATCTTGATGATAGAATCATACTTTACTCCAGGCATAATGTCAATAGTTTTCGTCGGATAAAACTGAATAAAATTCCTGACGCGATTTATTTATATAACCAAATATACCATTAGGGCAAAATATTGTAAAGTATTCATTTGATATAATTGACATATATATTTTTGTGTGATATTATATACATGGCAACGCATATGAATGTCGGGCGCGGACCGGCTACCATAAATGGAGGTGTGTGTTTTGGCGGTGAAAAGAATACCATTACAAAAAATTATACAAAATGATATCCTAGAAAGCATTGACAGTAAGGCAATAAAACCAGGCGACAAGCTGCCGACAGAATTTGAGTTGATGCGGCAATATAATGTCAGCCGCATAACTGTTGCCAGCGCTTTAAACGAATTGGCGAAAAACAAATTCATAGTGCGCTATCCCAGGCGCGGCTCCTTCGTAAGCAATGACATTGAAAGCCTTCGCGAAACCGCGAAAGGCCGGGTGCCGGCTGCTGACCGGGCGCCGGCTGCTGACCGGGTGCCGGCTGCTGACCGGGACTGGCCCGCGCGGGATGAGGAAATAAAATATGTCATAGGCTTTATTATTCCGACGATAATGGACTTCTTCGCGCTTAACATTATCCAGGGCATATTGGCCTGTCTGGCGGGGGACCCGTCCTTCAGCCTGATAATATCAAGCAGCCAGAACCAGGTTGGCGAGGAGCTGATTATCAAGGATATGCTTAAACGGAATATAGACGGCATACTGCTGTTTCCCGCTGACCAGGAAATTTATAACGAGCGCATATTAGAAATGAAGCTAAGGAAATTCCCGCTGGTACTCATCGACCGCTGCCTGCCCGGTATAGACACGCACTACGTTATTTCCGACAACGTGCTGGGCGGGCGGCTGGCGGTGTCACACCTGCGGGCCCTTGGGCACCGGCGCATTGCCATGTGCTGCGGCGCGCCGCTGGAGACCTTTTCCGTAAAGGACCGGATCCGGGGATACAAGGACGGGCTTGCGCAAGGCCCCGGGCCGGCCGACGGCCTGCTTATTAAGGATATTCTGATTAGAATGCAGGACTCTTCGGAACGCGGACAAATTGAGGAACAGCTGCTTAACCCGGACAATACGGCGTTTATTACTACCGATTCTATGGTGGCGCTGCTTTTGCGCCATTTTTTTGAGGAACATGGTTTGAATGTGCCCCGCGACAAGTCCATAGTCTCCTACGACGCGCCGCTGCCTATTCAGTTCAACCAAAACCCTTTTACGTTTATTGACCAGTCGGAGTACAAGCTGGGTTACGAGGCCGCCGCCATTATGCGGAGCTTACTGCCTAATACCCAGCCCCCGCAGGAATACGTCAAAAAGGTAATCGCGCCGAAACTCGTTGACGGTCGGACTTCCGCTTTGTGCGCGAAGGTTTAGGGAGTATCCCTTAATAGGCAAGAATGTTGATTTTGCGCCGTTTCTGTGTTGTAAAATCCAGTATTTAAGCCATTCTGCTTTATTCAGGGATAACTGAACTGCAAGCGGAAATTGTTCGTTTACGAGCGCAAGCAGGTGACGCGGACGCCTAAACCCAATATTCCAACCAGCTGCTTTCTCATTCGTGAGGGCGCAGCTTTTTTGCGCTGTTTTGGCGTCTATAAACATATGCTTTTCGGAAATTTCGCTTCGCGCCGCTTTTAAAAGACCATTTTTACTGAACGTTGATTTATACTAAGGCGCGAAAAGAAATGCGCTTTTCACGCCGGTTGTTGGTTGCTCACACACGAAAACACTGAAAGATTTTTAGAAGATGTTTTCGTGTGTGAGTATAACTGGGTTGGAGGTCATGTAATTTTTTTACCTCTGAATAGACACGCGAACACAGTCCTCCCTCGCGTTCTTGTAAAAAAATACCTATTGACAAAACCTTATTACTGTAATAAATTGTTACCGTAATAAGTTAGTTAGCGCTAATACTTATTTTTTGCGGAGGCGCTGCCTCCCTTATATTATAAACCGCGGTTAGCTGTCTCTAACCAACTTGCGGGACGTACACAGTTCGCCCCCGCGGTTTGGCATTACAGGATCCAAGCTTTAGGAACGCTGCTTTCTCAAAGAGGAGGTGCAAATTTGGGAAAAAAATTCGCGGCAATAGTCCTGGCAATATTTCTAGCGGGCACATTCACGCGTACGGCTTTGGCGGCTTATAATTCGTGGAACGAGATTGTTGACGAAATGGAAGCCGTGTGCGAGAAAGCCTATGACATTTACGCGGCGGGAGACATTGCCGCCGCGAAAGAGCAGGTGGATGTCGCATATTTTAATTATTACGAAAAACTTGGCTTCGAGCGCGCGGTGATGGCCTATGTGTCCGGTGACCGCGCCGCCCAGGTGGAGTACCAGTTCAGTTTCATTAAGAAAGCGATGACAGCGGGTGAGGCTGGCGCGGAAGTCAAGGACACGCTGGACATCCTTGTGCGCTATTTGCGCGAGGACGCCAATCAGCTGGACGGCAAGCAGGAGAGCGCCGCCGCCGTGTTTTCCGCTTCGCTGCTTATTATTTTGCGCGAGGGCTTTGAGGCGATTATTATCGTCGGGGCTATTATCGCCTACCTTATTAAAAGCGGCAACCGGCAGAAAACCGCCGCGGTCTACTGGGGTTCCCTCGCGGCGCTGGGCGCGAGCGTTATAATGGCGGTCGTCTTAAATAACCTGTCGGCCATCAGCGGCGCGAACCAGGAGATTATTGAGGGTGTGACCATGCTCATAGCCGTGCTGGTACTGTTTTATGTCAGCAATTGGATGGTATCGAAAGCGGAAGCAGAGGCTTGGAGCGGTTATATTGAAGGCAAGGTGCAGAGTTCCATGGCGCGCGGGAGTGTTTTTTCCCTGGCGTTCGCCGCATTCCTGGCGGTTTTCCGCGAGGGCGCGGAGGTGATTTTGTTTTACCAGGCGCTTTTGGCGGATACCCAGACCTATTTTAACATGATCTGGATTGGCTTGGGCGTCGGCTGCGCCGCCTTAGTTGTGGTCTATATACTTATCCGTGTTTTAAGCATACGGCTCCCGCTGAAACCATTCTTCCTGGGTACGAGCGTACTGCTCTCCATTATGGCTATCAGCTTTATAGGGTCCGGCGTTAAGGAGCTTCAGGAAGGCAACGCCATAAGCGTAACGCCGGTGGGCGTGATTTCGTCCGTCGACCTGCTGGGGATATACCCCACGCTTGAAACCCTGCTTCCCCAGGCGGCCCTGCTCATTCTCACGGTCGTTACTTTCGTGCTGCACCTCAAAAAGCAGCGGAAGAAAGCCTGAAACATTATATTGCGGGCGGACGCAGTTCGCCCCTGCATAAGGAGGATATACAATGAAAACAAAAATTATACGCATACTTATCCCGCTTGTTGTCCTGTCACTTTTAGCCCTGACCGCCTGCGGGCAGGGCGCCGCTTCACCCGCGCCGGAAGCGGTCCAGTCCGGCGAAGCCGAGGCCGAGGCCCCTGCCGGAGGCGTTGTCGCCCCGGGCGATGTGGCGGGCTTTGAGGAATTCCCTCTTGGCGACGACCTGGAGCTTGGCCCCCTGAATGTGGCCGGCGTATACTTCCAGCCGGTGGATATGGAACCGGCAGGAAACAGCCTCCCAGCCTCCGAGTCTGATATGCATCTGGAAGCTGACATTTCCGCGCTTGGCAATGACCTTGGTTATGGTATCGGCGATTTTGTTCCGAACCTTACGGTAAAGTATGAGCTGGAAGCTGAAGACGGCAGTATCACCGAAGGGAATTTTATGCCAATGAACGCCTCCGACGGGCCCCACTACGGCGCGAATGTGAAATTCCCCGGCGCGGGCAGTTACAAGGTGCGTTTCATTATCACAAACCCCGAAGCGCAGGGCTATCTCCTGCATGTTGACAAGGAGACCGGCGTGGAAGGCCGTTTCTGGAACGAGCCGCTGGTAGCGGAATGGGACTTTGATTTCGTCCCGAGGACCTGGTAATTTTTTTGTGACCGATGTAGGGACGGACTGTGTTCGCCCGTCCCGCAAAATTAAGGAGGATCTGCAACGGCGTGCTTAAGTATCTTGTCATGGTAGTGCAAAATTTGCTCGCCGCCGCGGTTTTGCTTGCGGCGGCGGCAGCGTCATTGGAAAAAGACCCCGTGGAGCAGGCGGACCGCAGTGTCATGGTCGGCCGGAAAAAATGGCTTGCGGCGGGATGCGGCGCGGGCGTTGTTTTCGCTCTCGCGCTGGCGGTTTTGAAGCACACGACAGTCCTTATAAACCGTGAATATTGGAATTTTGGAATTTTGTCCGCAACGCTCATTTCGGGCGTTGCGTTTCTCGCGTTTTTATGGGGCTTCCTCAAAAGACAAAGCCCTAAGGCGCAGGAAACGGGGTTGCGCGCGGCTGGGGCGGTGTTTTGCTGTTCCCTGCTTTTTTACGCGCTCCCTGACATTTTTCTGGCTCCGACGGAATTCGTTATGGCGGGCGAAAGTGTGTTCAGTACGGATTTTCTGTACAAGCTGATTGGGTATCTGGCGGGGTTGGCGCTGGCGTGCGGCTGGGGCGCCGTCTTGTCCAAAACGGCGGCGGGCCTGACGCGGGCGGCGCTTTTTACTATAGTTACAGCCGGGGCCGCGATACATATGACCGATTCCGCCCTGCGTGTCGCCCAGTCCCTGTATGCCCGGCGCGTTATTCCCTCGTCAAAATTCCTGTTTGATATATTAAAGAACGCGGTCAACTACAGGGATTTTTTTCTGTACGCGATTATGGCTGTCACGTTCTTGGTCCCGCTGCTCTGTTGGTTTGTGTCCACCGGGCAGCCGACGGGCTTCCGGAACCCGGCCGAACGCCGCAAGAGCAAGGCCGCGGCCCGGAAAGCGCGGCGGCGGTGCGTCGCCGTTGTCTGCTGTCACGCCTTCGCGCTTTTTACGCTCACTGCCGTAAAGGCATACAACGAACGCGAAGTGGTCCTTTCCCCAATCGAACCCGCGGAGACGGTGGAAGACGAAATACGCATCCCCGCTGATGTTGTGGGCGACGGCCATCTTCACCGTTTCGCCTATACAGCCTCGGACGGTACGGAGGTGCGTTTTATCGCCATTAAGAAAAACGAGTCCGCTTACGGCGTCGGGCTTGACGCCTGCGACATCTGCGGGCCCACGGGCTATTACGAACGGAAGGACGAGGTTATCTGCAAGCTGTGCGACGTGGTGATGAACAAGTCCACCATTGGATTCAAGGGCGGCTGCAACCCCGTGCCATTGGCGTACACCTTGGAAAACGGGCGCATGGTTATACAGATTGCGCATTTGGAAAACGAAAAAGGGCGTTTTAAATAAGGAATGACGAAAGTATAAATTTCCTGTGAAAAAGTTTGACGTTTAATTAATTCGTCATTTCTGGGGTGTGTCTGAAAACTAGATTCCGGCGCGAAGCGTCGAGCAAGCTCGACTATCATTGCAGCGGTTTTATTCGAAATTTCGCGCTTTAAGGAATTTTCAAACACGCCTTAAGGGAACGGGCGGACCTGACGGTGATTTTTCCCTTGGTTCGCCCGAAATTAAAGAGGCGAGGATATGTTTTGGAGAATGGTTGGCGGCGCGCTTTTCCGCCAAAGAGGGAAAATGATGATGATTGCGGTGACAATCGCGCTGGGCGCTTCCCTTTCCACCGCCATGCTTAATGTGATGCTGGACGTGGGCGACAAGGTAAACCAGGAACTCAAGACCTACGGGGCGAATATAAACGTGGCGCCAAAAGGCGCGTCGCTTCTAAGCGACTTGTACAGCGTCCAGGACGAGGACCCGGCGGCCTCCGCAGTTTCGGATACATACCTTAAGGAATCCGAACTGGGTAATATCAAGACGATTTTTTGGGCTTTTAACATAGTGGATTTTACGCCGTACCTGGAAGCAAGGGTTTTGTTGAGCGTCCCAGATTCGCCCGTTATACAGCTGACCGGCACATGGTTTTCACGGGAACTGGCGCTTCCTACAGGGGAAACCCTGCGTACCGGCATGAAAAACATGAAAAACTGGTGGGATGTTTCCGGGGAATGGATTTCAGACGAAGATACGGATTCCGCCATGATAGGAAGCCTGCTGGCCCAGCGCTACGGCATAAAGACCGGAGACCGCGTTACCGTCAGTTTAGACGGGCGTTCCGCGCGGCTGCGGGTTGCGGGCGTGTTCAGCGCCGGCGGGGACGAGGACGAGCAGCTGTACGTCCCGCTCCGGGCCGTTCAGGACTTGACCGGCCGCGCGGGGCAGGTGAGCCGCGTGGAGGTCAGCGCGCTTACGACGCCGGACAACGAGCTTTCGCGCCGGGCCGCGCAAAACCCGAAAAGCCTTTCCATTAAGGAATGGGAAACTTGGTATTGCACCGCCTATGTAAGCGCTATTTGTTATCAAATTGACGAAGTCTTGACCGATTCTGTTTCCAAGCCCATCCGCCAGGTAGCCGAATCAGAGGGGGCGATTTTGGAGAAGACACAGCTGCTCATGCTGCTTATTACTCTTTTGAGCCTGGCCGGCTCGGCCCTGGGCATATCAAACCTTGTGACAGCCAGCATTATGGAGCGCAGCCGCGAGCTTGGCCTGCTAAAGGCTGTGGGCGCCAACAGCGCGCCAATCGCTGGGATTGTGCTTGCGGAGATTTTGATTACGGGCGCCCTTGGCGGTATAGCGGGGTATTTTATCGGGTTTGGCTTCGCCCAGGTCATAGGACATTCTGTATTTGGTGCGGCGATTGACATGAAACCAATGGTCGCGCCAATGGTCGCGGTCTTGGCCCTGGCCGTCACCTTGGCGGGCAGCCTTCCCGCTATTAGGTATATGCTTTCGCTGCGCCCGGCGGAAGTCTTGCATGGCAGGTGAAAAATAATGAAACGACAGGTCTTTTTCCTCAAGATGATTACAAGTTCCTTTGTCCGGCGGCGTTCCAGAATGTTCACCGCCTTGCTGGCGGTGGCCATTGGCGCGACGGTGCTCTCTGGCCTTGTCACGGTCTATTACGACATTCCGCGGCAGATGATGCGGGAATTCCGCTCTTACGGCGCGAATTTGATTCTGGCGCCCTCGGGGGGCGCGGCGAGCCTGCCGGCCGGCGAGGCGGAGCGCGCGCTGCGGTATTTCCCCGCGGAAAGCGTTGTGGGCGCGGCCCCTTACCGCTACAAAGCGGCTAAGATTAACGAGCAGCCCTTCATGCTTGCGGGGACAGACCCAGCCCAAGCAAGAAAGACAAGCCCCTATTGGTTCGTAAACGGCGAATGGCCGCAAGCCCGGGGAGACGCGCTGATAGGGCAGAACGTGGCGGACACCATCCGGCTGGCGCCCGGCGGCGAGTTTACGCTTACAGGCTTAAACTCTGAAGGAGAGGGGTTTTCCCGGGATTTCCGCGTATCCGGTATTGTGCAGACAGGCGGTACGGAAGAAGCGTTTATTTTCGTGTCGCTTGCGGATTTTGACGGGCTGATAGGCGAAACAGGTGAGTTCGACCTGGTGGAGTGCAGTATTTCCGCCTCCGCGGACGAATTGCAGGGCTTTGCCGAACAAATAGCGGAAGATGTCCCCGGCGTGACGCCGCGCCTTGTCCGCCGCGTGACACAATCCGAGGTGACGGTGCTTGCCAAGCTGCAATCTCTAGTGTATCTGGTTACGGTGATTGTGCTGCTTCTCACTATGATTTGCGTGGCCACGACTATGATGGCCGTTGTGGCGGAACGGCGGCAGGAAATCGGCCTGAAAAAAGCGCTTGGAGCCGCGAACAGGAGTGTCGCGGCCGAATTTTTGGGCGAGGGGATGTTTTTGGGCGGCCTGGGCGGCGTGCTGGGGAGCGCCCTTGGCTTCGCGTTCGCCCAGACGGTGAGCGTAAACGTGTTTCACCGGCCCATTGCCTTTCAACCGCTTTTTATCCCGGCGACACTTGCCGTTTCAGTTGTTATTACCGCCCTTGCGAGCCTGATACCCGTACGGAGCGCCACGGACGTTGACCCGGCTGTTGTTTTGCGCGGCGAATAGCCGTCCAGCGCAAAATCATAATATGGAGGGAGCAGCTTTGAATTTATTGGAACTAAATGGTGTGTCAAAGGTCTACGGCAGCATCTATGCCCTGCGAAACATCGACCTTGCGGTAGAACGGGGCGAGTGGCTCGCCATAATGGGGCCGTCGGGTTCCGGGAAAACCACGATGATGAATATTGTCGGAGGGATGGACAAACCCTCGTCCGGCACGGTTATTTTAGACGGCGTGGATATTTCCAAGGAGAGCGCGAAGAACCTGACCGCGATTCGGCGGGATAAAATCGGCCTGATTTTCCAGCAATTTCACTTAATCAACTATCTTTCCGCGTTGGAAAACGTGATGGTCGCCCAATATTATCACAGCCTGCCAGACGAGAAAGAGGCACTGGAGGCACTTGAGCGCGTCGGTCTGCAGGATAGGGCGAAGCACTTGCCAAGCCAGCTTTCGGGCGGCGAGCAGCAGCGCGTATGCATCGCCCGGGCGCTGATAAACTACCCCGCGCTGATTCTGGCGGACGAGCCGACAGGTAACCTGGACGAGACCAACGAGGGCATTGTGATGGATATTTTTAAGCAGCTGCACAGGGATGGCAGCACCATAATAGTCGTCACCCACGACCCTGAGGTGGCTGAGGAAGCGCAGCGGACCGTTGTGCTGGAACACGGGAAGGTAGCGAGAATAGTCGCCGCCAATGGGGAGGCAGCAGCATACTATGAGAAATAGATTCGCGTTGGCTTTGGCTTTGATGATGTTTAGCGCCGCGATTTTTTCAGGATGCACCGGAAGTTCCGGCCCCGGCGGCGGTTCGTATCAAGACGGCACATTTGCGGGGCAAAGCGGCGAGGACGACAAGGGCGCCTACGGCGAGGCCCGCGTCACAATTGAGGGCGGCAGAATAACCGATTGCGAGTTTGTGACCTGGCAGGCTGACGGCAGCGTCAAGGATGAAAACTACGGCAAAATAAACGGCGGGATTTCAAATCAGGACTATTACGACAAGGCGCAGCTGGCTGTGCGGGCTATGGCGGAATACGCCGAAAGGCTGCGGGAAACCGGAAGTTTGGACGACGTTGACGCCGTAACCGGCGCCACTATTGCTTATGACCAGTTTGTGGAGTCTGTCCAAAACGCGCTGGAACAGGCAAAGGAATGAGAAACCGCCGCAGGTCGCGCATGGCATTCCATACAATTTTTAATAACGCAATCCGGCAGGGTAGTTTAAGCCCTGCCGGATATTTTTATGTTTCTAAAACGCTTATGTGTTTGCGCTTAGAGCCTATCCCTTAATAGGCGAGAATGCTGATTTTGTGCCATTTCTGTGTTTTAAAATCCAGTATTTAAGCCATTCTGCCTTATTCAGGGATAAGCCCTAATTGTGCGCGCAGACGAGCGATTTCAGCTTGCGTTTCAGCATACTTGCCCTGCAATTCAGCGTGCTCGCCCTGCAATTTGGCATGTTCACCCTGCCATTTGGCGCGTTCGCGTTCCTCGCCGCGTTCCTCCCCACGCCGCTCCGCGCTGTTAATCGCTTGGTTCTCGTCCATAGCCGCCATCAGGCGCTGGCGCTCCAAGTCGGCGTAGTCGGGGCTGTTTACTATGTCCTGGTATGCTTTGATCATTTGCGTCACCTCGTCCACCTCCAATTTCGCCAGTGTTTCCAATTCTTCCTCGGTGTCCGCTTTAAATAAGCGGAGAAATAATTCCAAAATATTGGTAATATCAATTTCCTCCGGCAGTTTGTTCAGCTCGAAAACGAAAATGCTCATCTTGTCGGTCAGCAGTTCGTAGCGATACTTTTCCATAAAGAACCCGACGAACAAGGGCGCGGCGAAGCCGCGTTTTCGCCGCGTCTTTTGCGGCGAAAATTCCGAGCAGACAAACTCGGAGCAGTATTCCTCGCAGTCGAACAGGTCAAAATCAATAAAGCTGATTAGTATGGCTTTCGGAACGACGGCGTAGTCCTCGCCCGAACCCAGCGCGCTGCTGAACACCTTAGACCAGTAGACTAGCAGACGTTCCGCGAAATTGCCTCGGCTGGCTACCTGCATTTCAATGTTTACGTACTGTCCATTGACTTTTAGGTGAATATCCAGCCGGCAGAACTTCTTGTTGAGCGCTTCCGGCACAATTTCGCTATTAATGATAACGAACTCTTCTATCTCCTCGAATGTTATCTTCAACACCGCGGCCACAAGGCATTTCAACAAGTGCTTGTATTTTACGAATGTCATCTTAAACAAGATGTCGGATTTAAATGTGTACTTGAGTTTTCGCATAGTCACACTCCTCGCTTCACATACACTGGCGCAGACCTTTGTCAATAAAAAATTTCAGCCGCGCCTTTGATATAAACCGCTTTGCCGCTGTGGACGGCATCACACTCTCCGCGCCAAGCGAAGCCGCTCGCAGGGCCGAGTCCGAACGCCTGAAGCAAGATTTAGCGCCCGATTTCCATATACCGTTCTAAATTCTCCATTTACATCCTTGCGTTGACTGTAAAGAAATTTACAATTAAATCGTGCAGAAAAAAATTGCATATTAATGAAATGAAAAGGAGGAAATGAAATGCGAAAGATCTGCAGGTTTTTAAACTCTGCGGGCGAACGCAGTTCGCCCCTGCTGGCGTGGGTGCTTACGCTGGCGCTGGCCTTTACCAGTTCGCTGGCAGCGTTTGTTCCCGTTACCGTTAGGGCGGCCGGCGCGACCAAGGCGTCTTTTTGGGGCTATGACCAACTGACGGAAGGTGACTGGGAGGGACGGTACGGGTCGGACGGCTATATTCTTTTTGGGTATGCCGCTGCGCCTACTGGCGCGGAACAAACCCTTGTTCCAGATGATTCTCTCAATGTGTCACAGAAACCGTCTTATCTGACCGGCATGCAGGTGACATCCGGAGCGAGCCTTTACGTCCCCGCGGGAAACGCAAACAGCTGGGACGCAGACACACAAGTGCTTTCCAAGCCCGCGTCCTACACAGGCAACAAGGTAAAGGCGGGCCTGGCCGCCGATAACCCAAGCAGCAATGACCTTGTGACCATTAAATTCCAGCTGAGTGACACGGCGCCTCACATTGTCACCCTATATGTGATGAACGACGTGCGAAACGGCTGGTACGGCGTGGATGACGACCAAGGCAATCCCATTATTCTGCCGGCCGTCATGCGCAATCAACATGGCGATACAATGATGTACGGCGACGATTGGTTTGACCGTCCGGCAGAATTTCCTGGCTCTGAATGGTACGGGTACATCTCGTTCTTAGTGGAAGGCGGCTCTTTTAATCTGACTTATCGGTCAAACAACAGAAAAGACAACCGCATCGCGGGGGTATTTTTTGACACCTACACGGGTTCAACAGCCGCGTTCGAGAGTTTTGACGCGGATACCAAGGGCGCGTGGAACGGTATCTACGGTAAGGACGGGTATGTCCTGCTGGGCTACGACAATACGCCTGACCCAACATCAAGTAAGCAGGCCACCAATTACAGCGACGTGTCAAAAATCCCATCCTATGTAATACCGGTAAATGGCGCGGCATACTTCTTAAGCACGCCAAGGTCACAGGTAGTGGTTAAGGACGCTGCCACAGTCGCCAGCACGGGCGGCGATGTATTGGACATCCCCGCCGACCAGTCCGGAACTATTACGGGCAAGGTATACGCCGGGGTAGGGAAAGGCGACAGCGCTTTCGGCTCCACCGTGCCAAACGGCAGCGGAGGCTATGTTGACGGTGGCAAGCGCACCTTCACGTTCTTGTTAAACGACAATGATCTCCATTACTTTACTGTATATGCCACAACCAATGCGCGGGACCGTTGGTTTGGCATTGACGACTTAATGGGGAACGCACTCGCCCCTATGACCCAAGGCTCAAATTTGCCGGGGGGGGGGCAGATAGTTTTGTATACCTCACCTTTTCCGTAAGAGGCGGGTTCACCTTCCGCTTTGAAGGCGCCTGGGAGGACCTTGTGTCCGGCTTCTTCTTTGATTCCCCCAGTACGTCCTGGTTAAACGCCACTGCCAACGATAACGGCACCGTTACCCTTGCCTGGCCTACCCAGCCCGCGCCCAACGTGACTATCGAGCGCAAGGCCGCCGCTGACTCGGTCTTTACCTCTATCACCTCAGTAGCCAGCGACAAGACCTATACAGACAGCGACAGCGCTCTTATTGTGGGCGGCGTTTATGATTACCGCGCCAAGTACATGGACGGCGCTGCCCCCCGGTACAGCGACACGGTTCAGGTCACAATTACGTACACCGCGCCTCCTCAGGCAGCCGGCACGGTTCATTTGGGACATGACGACACCACTCAGGGGCACTGGAACGGCAAGTACGGAGGAGACGGGTATGTCCTGGTAGGGCTTAACCGCCCGCTCCAACCAGGTTGGGCCAGCCTTGACCCGTTCTGGGACGACACAGCTAACCCCGGCTGGCAATATAACTATGTCCCTGCTACAGACGACCTGCACAGTCTCCCAAGCTATGTGTCTTCTTACGCCTACGTGCAGGGCGACAGGCTAAGCGCTTCCCCTGACATCTCAAACGACGCCGGCTGGGTGCTGGACATGCCCGCGGGCGTGATCAAGGACAAGATGCGCATGTCAATAGAGCGCGGCGGCGGAGATTTGACGGTTATTTTCAACTTGACAGACAACAGCCCTCATGTATTCAGCGCCTTTTCCACCGGCGAATGGAGCACCGGCGCCAAAGCGCGGATTTTTGACCTGTCGGACAACCTGCTGGCCGAAAGCCCCATGTACCCCACCCCCACGTTTGGGAACGGGGCCTATGTCTCCTTCATGGTGCAGGGGAGTTTCAAAATCACTTACACGAACCCTGCTAATTATTTCGTCGCCTCCGGATTTTTCTTTGACGCGCCCATTACGGACAAGCCCACGCTCTTAAGCGTCGCCGCGGCGGCCAAGGGCCGCACAATCAGCGTGGACTGGACGAACGCGGGCGGCGCGGACAAGGTAATAGTGGAAAGAAGCACAAACGACGCCGCGTTTGCGGCTATCGCGGAATTGACTAACGGAGAAACTTCCTATGTGGACCAGGATTTGACGCCGGACCAGACTTATTACTACCGTCTCAGGAATGTGAAGGGGCTTAAATATGGTCTGGCCACGGATTCTATGTCCGATACAGTTCCGCATATGGACCTGTCCGAAGTGACGATTATTGACCCCGTGTCCGGAGTAACGGTAGACCAGGGGCAGACCGTGACTGTTAAGGCCAAGGTCGTTAAAATATCCGACTCGTCCTTCCTCGCGGGCAAAACCGTTTATTTAAGGCTTGTGGGGCCAAATGTGGGGGACGGCGTGTCCCAGGGCCAGGAAATTCCGGAAGCGCTTAATAACGGCGTGACCGGCGCGGACGGCCAGGCGGATATTACTTTTACAGCCCAGTATATCGGGCAGTTTGAGGTGGAAGCCTATACCCTGCCGGACGACGACGCCAATATTAACGGCGACGTTTCCCCGCGGCTTACGCTGACGGTAAACCCGGCGGCGGTGGGCGCGGAAAATCCGGTTATTCTTAAGGTATCTGACGCTGTTTCGCCGGGCGGCTTGTTTTCAGTCAACGGCGCGTTCCTTAACGACGACGCGTCTTTGAAAATATGGTACAAGCGCAACGCGGACGGCGCGGCGCCTGCGGGTAACAGCGGCGCTGCCCAGGCGGATATTATACAAAGAGACAAGGACGGGTATTTTGCCGTGGCGAAGCTGCCGGACAGCGCGGCTGCCGGCGTGTACGACATCTGGGCGGAAAACGCCGTCGGGGTAAGCGCCCGTTATCAGATGAACGCGGCGCGGCCGCTGTTTATGTCTGACTATGAGATATACCCGGGTATTGAGGTCGAAGTGGCCGGCCGCAATTTTGCCGGCAGCGAGTTCGGGGCGCCGGACAGCCCGGCTGTGCGCCTGTATAATGGAACCGGCTACTACGCGGCGGCTGTAAACAGCTTTAACCCTTACAACATCGCCTTTACTGTTGGCAGCGGCGTCCCGACCGGCACCTATGAGGTGCAGGTGTCCAACGACGGCGCCAACTGGGCGGCCCTTAAAGGCCAGACTTTGACGGTGACTTCCCCCGGGGAGGACCCCTTGGGCTTGGGTGTGGCCTGGGCCAGTGACTTTAACTGGGCAAACCGTGTTAATGTTGAGCTGTTAGGCGCGGACCCCTCGGACACGGCCGACGATACCGACGCGGTGCAGGCGGCGGTGAACCAGGCGGCGGCAAGCGGCGGCGTGGTCTATTTTCCCAATGGGAACTATTATATCAGGACAATTACCTTGCCCTCCGGCGTGGTGCTTCTGGGCGAAAGTCAGCTGGGCACAAAACTTTACTACACGGGTTCGGGAGGGGTTAACTTAATTCAATCCCCGGACGCTGCCGGGACAAACAGCGCTAACGCTGTTATCCAGCTGCAGGGTGTGTCCAATATGAGCCTCCTGCTGGAAGACCAGGGCAACAGGCCGGACAGCTTCATGTGGCTGGGCCAGGGCTGGGGCGCTTACGGCGACAAGACCCTGCGCACGGCTAACCGCATATTTGTCACTAACGTTACCATTGATTACCCGACGGACAACGACGGTAACCTGAACGGCAGCGGCCAGCGGACCAGCGGGCGCGGCATCGGCCTTGAGTTTGTGGGCCACCAGCGTATGCTGGTGAAGGACAATCATTTTACAGGCTGGCACGCGCAGCCCTTTATCACGGGCTGGAACCAGTACTATATTCTAAAGAACAACTACTTTGAGTACACCTTTGGCTATGTGGTAAGCCTGTCCGCCTATTTCTTCGCGGAGGACAACCACGTTAAGGCTGTGCATTCTGAAAAAAGCGAGGAAACCCACGGTATTTTCGGCCGGAACGACGCGTATATGGCCGGCAACCTGGTGGAGAATATGGGAGCCATAAACAACAACTACAACGACGGCGAACCCCTGTGTGTGGAAGTGCCCAACGGCTATTTCAACCATGGCGGCGTGCTCTCGGCCACGGCAAATTCCATATTCGTAGCGCCGCAGGTAGAACTTAAATGGCCCACGATGGATTTCGGCGACCTTTCCGTGATGATACTGGGCGGAAGGGGCATGGGACAGCTACGGGAAGTGCAGTCTATCGCGGGCTATACCATTACAGTCAAGGAACCCTTTGACATTACGCCGGACCACACCAGCAAGTTTACGCTTATCGCGCCTAACGACCACGCCACCTTCTACAACAACACAGTTAAGGACAACGCGAAGGGCATTTGGCTTTTCGGCAATTCCTTTGACGGCGTTGTGGCTGATAACACCAGCATCGACTCGGAAGGCGTGTTTATCTGGTCTAATAACAGCGGCGCCGGGATTGTTCCGGATTATTATTCCAGGGTTACCAGAAACACTATTGAGGGTGTCTCCAGGCGTTCCGGATACGGCGGCATCGGCTTCAACACCGGCCGGAGTCAGGCCCCTTTCTTCGCCACTGACATTTATTCTACGGAAATTCTGCAGAATACCATTATTGGCGGTTACAACAGCTCCGCCAGCGGGGACACGGAAGCGCCCTCCCTTAACGGCATTTACCTGGAGGCCGCGGCCTGGGCGTCCAGTTACGACAATGTGGACGGTACCAGGGACGCCGTCAATACCCTTGTCCTTGGAAATACTTTGGACGTGGATTCCTCTGCGGCAAGTTCCGGACGGGAATACAACGTGAATTTGTCCCACTCCAATTACGGCCAGATTATCAAGGATAACAAGTACGCGCAGGCGATTGCCACATTTTTGACGGACACCCACACGATTGCGGCCGACGTGGCTAACGCGAATACCCTGGTGGAAAACAATGTTCAAACCGGCGAAACTGTACCGCGTTTTATTACTGAAGTTGAACCTATTAGCGTAAGTTCAGTAATAAACACCCAACCTTCACTGCCGGATAAAGTGAGAGTGACGTACAATGACGGCTCTGAAGAAGACGCGGATGTAACCTGGGATGCTGTGCCGCCGGAGCTTCTGGCGTCCGAGGGCAGCTTCAAGGTTTATGGAACCGTGGCGGACACACAGCTGCGCGCCCTGGCGGAGGTTACGCTGCAAAAGGGCACATACACCGGAAGCGAGCCGACGACCACAATGTACGTTAAAAACGAATCGGCCGGAAGTATAGAAGTGGATTTAAGCCAGCTGCTTCCCGCGGTGACCGGCGGGCTGGGGGCCGTGCAATACGAGGTCACGGCCCCGCAAGGCAGCGTCGAGGTCTTGAATGGCCAGCCGGCGCTTAGCGGCCAAATCCTCACTGTTTATTACAACAGCCTTCCGCCGGGAAGTGCCCTGACCGTTAGGATACCTGTTACAGTACACTCGGAAAATTATTATGACTTTACGGTAAGCGTAATAATCCAAACCACGGACAGGACGTCCCAGCCCGCGCCGCCGGCCTTCGAGCTGGAATACGAGCTGGAGGGGGACGGCAGCTATACCGTGACCATACCGGAGGCGCCGCCGGGCAATACCGGCGCGGAATACAGCTTTGACGGCATAAGCTACGGCCCGGTCCGCACCCTTAAGGGCTGCGCGCCTGGCGAAAGCGTAACAGGGTATGTACGGTACGCGGGAGACCAAGATTACAGCCCCAGCCCGCCGACCAGCGCAAGTGTGACCCTGCCGCTGACGGTTCAGACCTTCGCCCTTACATTGCGGGCCGGAACAGGCGGAAGAATCATCAAGGGCACAGACGGCGCGTATCCGGAAGGGACGGTTATTCCTATTGAGGCGCAAGCCGACGCCGATTATATATTCCAAGGCTGGACAAGCTCGGGGGGCGGCGCGTTCGATAACGCGAACAGCGCGGCGGCGGCCTTTACAATGCCGGACAATGACGTTACGATAACGGCGGACTTTGCAATAAGACCGCCATCCGGCGGCGGCGGAAACGGCGGCGAAAACGGCGGCGGGAATGAACCCGGAGGCAATGGAAACAATGGCGGAGGCGGAACCAGCGGAGGAAGCGGAAGCAGCGGCGGAGGAACGGCGCCGGCACCCACATCAACGCCCGCGGCGGAAGCGGGCCGCGCCGCCGTAACACCCGCGCCAACCCGCCCGCCGGTTTACAAAGAGGACGGCTCATACGTCCTGCCGGACGGCGGTATCATTCCAATGCCTAACGGCGTGCAGGTCAACGTACCGGGCAATTCGTCGGTTGACAGCGGCGGCAGTGTCACTATTGGCGACGGTTCGGGCAGTTTAATAATACCCACCGGCACGATGGTGTTTGTATCCACCGGCACGGTTATAAGCGGCGAAGGCAACAAAGTCTTTGTGCCAAGGGCAGGAAACGCTCTTGTTGTTTACACGGACGGCGCCAAGGAAACCGTGCTGGGCGGTCATACTATTGAGATTACGGACCGGGGCGGTATTGAAGTTTCCTTTGACAACCCCTTCGCTGACGTAAGCGAGGCCGATTGGTTCTACAACGACGTGGCCTACGTTTATGGAAGCGGGCTGATGAACGGCATGGGCGGGGATGCTTTCGGACCGGGCACTAATTTCCACCGCGGTATGTTGGTGACGATTTTATCCCGGCTGTACGGCGCGGATTTAAGCAAGTACGCGCAAAGCACCTTTATCGACGTGGACGAGAAAGAATATTACGCCATGCCCATTGAGTGGGGGCTGGAGCTGGGCATTGTGGCAGGCGTTGGTGAAAATCGGTTCGCGCCGGAGGCGGATATTTCCCGTCAGGATTTGGCGGTAATTTTGAAACGGTTCGCGGACGCAACGGATCTGCAGCTGCCGGAAAAACGGCCGTACACCGACTTTACGGACGAGGCGGAGTGCGCGGATTACGCAAGGGCGGCGATTGAAGCCTTGTTTAAGGCCGGAGTAATCAACGGCAGGGAAAACGGCCGCTTCGACCCCAAGGGTTCCGCTACGCGCGCCGAAGCCGCGGCTATGCTCCACAGGTTTGCTGATATGGCTAAAGGTTGACGTGTTTTTGTAGAAGCGCTTTACTGACAGACAAATTTCAGGAGGGCAAGGCCGGCATCCCCGGTCTTGCCATCCATTTTTGTGCGCCCGGCATGGGAAACAGCTTGACGGTGAATCCTTTTTAAATGATTAATGGCAATTAATAGGGGGGATTATTCTGTATTACATTTGTGTAAAAGTTGCTCTCGGTTAAAAAGTATGTTATGCTATCGTGTGTGTATGGAAGAGTGTATTCGGTAAAATTTTTTGAATTAAAAGGGGAATAATATATGATAATGCCAGAAAATCCAAAAATTTATCATATTGTTCACATTGACCGTTTACTATCTATTGTATGCGATGGATATATTTGGTGTGATTCTATAAGTGCGCAATATAAACCGTTTGGAACTACAATTGGTATGTCTGATATTAAAAATCGCAGACGATTCTCGGTATTGGATACTTACTCAAATTTATGTGTTGGAGATTGCGTTCCATTTTATTTTTGTCCTCGTTCTGTTATGTTGTACATGCTTTATCAGAGCAATCACCCTAACCTCAACTATAATGGTGGACAGGAGTTAATTATTCATCTTGAAGCGGATTTACAAAAAGTTGTGACTTGGGCAAAGCAGAACCAAAAGCGATGGTTCTTTACACTTAGTAATGCAGGTGCAGTTTACTTTGAAATACGAAATAAGTTAAGTCAATTGAATGAATTGAATTGGGATGCTATACAAGCCAATTATTGGCAGGACTGTAAGGAAGGTAAACAAGCGGAATTTTTGATTGAAAAAAGTTTGGCAGTTTCTTTAATTGATCGTATTGGAGTCTATTCATTTGATGTACTTCAGCAAGTGACAGATATATTAGCAAATACAAGCTATTACCCGCAAGTTGCAGTTAAACGTGAATGGTATTATTGAGGTGATATAAATGCTTGAGTATAAAAGTGGAGATATGTTAAAAGAGGATGTCGAGGCGCTTGTAAATACAGTCAATTGCGTTGGTGCTATGGGACGTGGGGTTGCTTTACAGTTTAAGAAGGCATATCCCGATAATTTTACTGCTTATGAAAAAGCATGTAAAAATAGTCAACTTCAACCTGGACGAATGTTTGTATTTGAAAATCAAAAACTTTATAATCCGCGTTATATTATAAATTTTCCAACAAAGCGACATTGGCGAGGGCAAAGTCGTATAGAGGATATTCGAATCGGTCTGTTGGATTTAGCAGGTATTATTATACAATATAACATTAAGTCTATCGCTTTACCACCGTTAGGATGTGGATTGGGCGGGTTGTGCTGGAAGGATGTTAAAGCCCTTATAGAAGAATCTCTTGCGTCATTATCTGATGTGCGTATTATTGTATTTGAACCAACTGAAACTCCAAGGGCAGAAAGCATGTCTCATGGCAGCATGGTGCCTTCTATGACAGCTGGGCGAGCTGCGCTTATAGAATTGATAAATTGTTATCTTGGAGGATTACTTGATCCTTTTATTACACTTTTAGAACTTCATAAATTGATGTATTTTATGCAAGAGGCTGGTGAGCCACTAAAATTGAGTTACCAAAAAGGACCTTATGGTCCTTATGCTGAGAATTTACGTCATGTACTGAACAGAATTGAGGGGCACTTAATTGTAGGATATGCAGATGGTGGAGATAACCCCAACAAATATCTTAAATTGGTTCCGGGAGCACTTGAGGATGCTCGAAATCTTATAAATAAAAATATGGATACGCAAATTCGTCTAAATAGAGTTACTGAACTGATAACTGGATTTGAGACACCGTTTGGATTGGAATTGCTTGCAACGGTTCATTGGGTAGTAAGTCGAGAAAATGCTTTCAATATTAATGAAATTATTGCAAAAACTTATACTTGGAATGTAGAAAAACGTAAATTTACAACTAGACAAATTAGTTTGGCTAATAATATACTTGCTGATAAGGGTTGGATACCAAAATTACCAATAAATAGTTCCAGTGAGCTAAATCTTGGAGTGGATTGTAAGTTTCGCGAATAGAATAGTTATTCTTTGAATACCGGCATTGGATATAAACATTTTAATTAAGGAATAAACTCACAAACTCTGAAATTGCTTTGAGAGAAGTGCGCTGCCATTGTAAATTTTTTAAATCCCATAAGCGCGAACTTGAGAAAAAAAATAAACAATCCCTTGGTTTTTGGGACGATTGCCATAGTCCCTACGATACACATAATATCGTAGGGGCGGATGGCAATCCGCCCGATGGCTTCATTGAAAAAGGCTGTACTCGCCGCCCTTAAGAAGGGGTCTGCGTCGAGCAAGCTCGACTATCGGGGATGAAATCCCCAGCGGGGTTTGGGGCGGAGCCCCAAGGTCTTAAGGTTTTGGCCTTTCTCATTCCTAAAGTTCGCGCCAAGGTCTTAGGTTTTCATGTTTGGCAAATAGTTTTACTTTTTCATCAAACGCTCTCCCGCAGAGCCGCAAAATCATGGATAGGTCGTGGTATATGTGAGTAATCTTAAAGAAATCGCAGAGCATCTGGGGATATCTTATTCGACTGTTTCCAGGGCATTTGATCCCAATTCACGCGTTGGAGCGGAGACGCGCAAACGTATTCTTGAATACGCGGAACAGGTTAATTACCGTCCCAACTTGATTGCCAGAAGCCTGAAAAAGAGCGAGACCAGAACTGTGGGTATTATTATCCCCGCCATTGAAAATATTTTTTATATTGATGTGCTACAGCGGATTGAGTTGACTTTGAAGAGTTTTGGCTACCGCCTAATCGTCAGTTTCGTCCAGCAGGGGGTGACGACGGAACTGGAATGCCTGGAGCTGATGGACGCGTCTCAGGTGGACGCGTTGATTATCCTGCCGGGAAACGAGGCCAATTCGGCGTATGTTCATCATTTATCCACGCATAAGAGAGTTATCCAACTGTTCCACGCGCCTTTTGATGATATTGACAGTGTCGTTATGGATGACGTGGGCGGCGCGGGCATGGGAGCCCGCCACTTGCTTAATAGGGGTCACCGGCGGATTCTTTTCCTCGGGGGAGCGGATCGCGTCTCCGGTTTTGCCGGCGCAATCTCCGATTATGGTATCTCTGAAGACGAGGTGCGTATTAATACGAATTGGCTGTCCGGCGAGGCGGTTTGCGGTTTAATTTTAGAGCATAGGCCCACTGCCGTATTTGCCATTGCCAATATGGCCGAACGAGCATGGAAGGCCATCAAGCGACTTGGCTTCAAAATTCCCGATGATATCAGCCTGATAGCGTATGATGATACCAAGTGGGTCAGCATGCTGGACATTACGGCTATTGGTCATGATTTGGCAAATATATCAAGCACACTGATCGAACAGTTGATTTTCCGTCTGCGCAGCGGCGGCGCGCCGAATGTACCGCCCAAGCGCATTGTGCTGGACCCGTTTATCGTCGAACGCAGCTCGGTTAAAAATATCGACGGTCTGTAAATTCATGTAAGTATGGGAAAATCATCTTTTGTCCGGGAAAAGAAGCTCATAGACTGACAAGATTCCATTTTCAAAGGCAAGCCCCATCCTCGGAGAAATTTGCGCAAAACCAAATATTAATGTTATAATACACCAAGTCTGTGAAAAAAGTTTGCGGAGGGCGGACTGTGTCCGCCCGCAGCGCGGGAGGAAAGCGCAATGGAACTTGAAAACATGTTAAATAACCTATGGACACAATTAAACAACCCGCAGAATAACCCACTGCTGCTGCTGGCTTTCTTGACGGTGTGCGCCCTTGCGGTAATATTGCGGGTCATAGTCTGCGCGGGGTATCAGGGCGCATATACAGTATTCAGGCTTGGGGCGCGGGAAATACCGGCTAAAAGCGACCTGGGCCATTGGGGCAAGGGCATACTAAGCCGCGTCGTACATGACTACGCCCTGGCCGGCGAGCGCGGCGCGGCGTCCATAAGCGCGGGGGCAATCGTGGATAAGCATATACTGAAGCTGTCCTTTATCGGCTGGAGCTACCGCGGCATGGAAAACTTGGTGCGCGGGTTAGAGCAGGGTATGCCGGTAATAGCCGCGCTGTTGGCCATTACCTTTTACGACAATTACCGGTTGGCTTACGCCCTGGCCGGAGCGGGGGCCTTTCTCCTGTTCAGGCTGCTGGACAGCCTGCTTGACTTCGGACTGGCGCGGGAGAAGCTGACCCGGGAGCTTACCGAGTATGTGGAGCGTGAGGCGGGCCAATTCTATGGGGGCGATATCGCCTCTGGTTTTTTGCGCTTTAAAAACGCCGTTGAAACCGCGTTTTCAGAGCAGACCAAGATACTCCGCGGCGAGCGCGAGTATATAGAGGCCAACCAGCACGCCCTGGAGAAGAACCTCTCCCTGTACGAGGAAAATCTGGAGACCAGTCTGCGCCAGTATGAGCAGAGCCTGCAAGCGGCCGCGGAAAAAGTCGGCGGCGGCATGGGCGCTATAATGGAGTATCAAGCCCAGTCGGCTTACGGCTCCTTAAACTCGGCCTTGCAAGAGAATATTTTTCAAATAACAAACAGCAACATGGAATTTACGCGCCAGTTGCGCGAACTGCTGGACCAGCTTTCAGAACAAAGCCGCCGCAGCGTAAATATCATTATGAAAGTAAAAGAGCAGCTAGACGCCCGCTTTGAAAGTGATGAGCTATGACAAAAATAGAACGTTTTGAGTATCCTCTGCCTGTTTTAAAAACCAGCGCGGAAAAAATAACAATAGAAACCTCAGGAGCCTGCCGCGGTAATTTTACAATAAGCAACGGCGGCGGCGGCCTGCTGTCCGGCGTAATAACCTCCAACAGCAGGGCGGTGCGCTTCCGCCCGGAGGAGTTCACAGGCAACGACAGCAGAATAGAGTACTCCCTGGCGCTGGAAACCTTTAAAAACGGGGACATAATAAACACGGACGCGGTAATCCAGACAAACGGCGGGGAAAAAGTCATACCAGTGTGTATAAAAATAGTCCCGCAGGAAATTCATTTGGAGGACGGCGGTCGGATAACCGGGCTTAACGATTTTTTGGCCTTCGCGAAAAGAAACACGGCGGCGGCTAGGGACCTGTTTGTCTCCGCCGAGTTTATGATGTGGCTTACCGCCACGGGCTGCGCGTACATGGACCTTTACGACAGGCTGTCCAGGGATTCGGACAAGGACAGGGGCCTGGAGAATTTCCTTATATTGAGCAAACTTAAAACAAAGGTTCGTATCACCACGGACGAACCCGAGGCGGAATTTTTAATAGAACCCCTTGCCGCCGGGGCCGGAGCTTCCGGCGGGGGCGGAACTTCCGCAGGGCTTCGGGAGGGCTTCTTTACGCTTAAGAAATCCGATTGGGGCTTTGTTGACGAGCCTGTGCAGGTCCGGTACAAATCCAAATGGCTGACGCTGGAAAAGGAGCGGGTACGTTCGGAGGATTTTGACGAAAACGCGCTGGCGCGCCTGCGCTTCCTGGTAGATAGCTCAAAAATACACAGCCCTGTGGTATCGGACGTAATATCGGCAGGGGACGCCGCGCTCCGGGTGACGGTCAAACGCCGGCCATATATGAGCGTGTACCTTTCCAAGGAGTATATGGGCCTGGACGACGAGGGCGGTGTGAGAATATTAAACTATACGGGCAAGGATATTATGGTGGAAATAGAGACCAGGGATAACTTTATAAAGTTCGAAGGCAGGCGGTACCTGGTCAGTAAGTACGCTGAAATACCGTTCAAGGTAAAAATGACCACCTTGCAGCTTGCGCAGCTTACCTTTAAACGCCAGCCCGCCGTTGTGACGGAAATAACCGCGCGGCTGGCCTGCGACGGCGGTATGCAGGTTAAACGGCTGCCGCTCGTGATTGGGGAGTTTTAGTAATGAGGGGAGCCTATAGAAAGGTATTAAAAAGTGAAAATCTTTCCAACGCGAAATTCGGCGTGCGTAACGCGTTGTCATTAATAATAAGGTACTGGCTGTGTTACAGGATATCCCATACTCAGATATATCTGCAAAAAGCGCGCGACTCGGCCGCGGCACTGTTGGAGCTTAACGCCTCCAGCGCCCTGCTGTACCTTATAAATATCTTTATATCTATAGAATTGGGCGACTTGGCAGGGGCGTCGAAACTAATATCCATCCTTCAGCCCTATCGCAGGTTCTATAAAAATAACGACCCCCTGGTGTACGCCTGGCTGCAATACCTTGTAGGTCTGGTGTTTGTGCGCGGGGCTAAGACGCGCCAGGCGAAAAAGGCGGCAGACACCCTTCGGGATTACGTGAAAACCCAGCCGGCGCCCGGGGCCGGGACATCCGGCGGGGCCGGGACATCCGGTTATCTGCACATGATTTTGGGCGCGGCCGAGTTGGAGACGGACGACATGGCCGCGGCGGCCGCCAGTATGGAACGCGCCTATGAGTACGGGTGCCGCAGCCCCTTTATGTTTGTGTATCTGATGCGCCTGTTCCGTTCGCGTGAAAGTGTGCGGCAAAACCAGAAGCTGCTGCTGCCCTTTATGAAATGGTGCTTTGCCCAGGATGTGGATTTAAACGATGTGCTTAACGACTGTATCGACCTGGAAATCGGAGGGGACCGGCTAGAAATTTTTACAAACCTGGGACTGTGCGAGCAAATATACAGGGCATATCCCGGCGACTGGATAATTAAAAAGATATGCTCCGTGCTCTTCGCCAGGGAGGACGATTCGCTCCACGCCTTGGATTATTACAGGGCGGCGGAATCGAAACAGTTATATTTCAGCGGATTGCCGGCGATGCTGATAAAGGCGGCGTACAAGAACAAGACCGAGAGTATAAGCCGTTACGCCATGAAAAATTTCCTGCGTTCCAATGAAATGGACGAAGGTCTGCGGACCTTTGTGTATCACTTGCTGCTGACAAACAAAAAGTTTGAGGACATGGCGCCCCCTTTGGAAAACAAGGTGCTGCAGCTGGCCGTAATAAACCTGGAGCACGGGGTTACGGGGCGGTACGCGAACAGCCTGTATAAGTTCGTGACAGAACGCGGCGCGCCGGATATCGCGCCAAGGCACGTAAAAAGGTGCGCGGATATTCTATGGGAACAAGTATTCGTATGTGATGTGTTCTTCCCCGACACAAAGGCGCGGCGCCTGTGGATATCGGAAAAAGAGAAGTCCGAGCCGGCCCAGTATGAGATGAACGCGGGCTACGCGCGGGTAAAGGTCTCCGACGAGTCTTTCTCCTACGCGTGTTTTTCCGAAGGCTTTAAGGAGATTTTGGAAGGCAGGCTGAAGATAATAAAGCCGGTAGAAAACGCGGACAAACCGCTGTACACATATTTTTACAGGAACGGCTACGCCAGCCTGGACCTGCTGATAGCCCTGGCCCGGTATTTTATCGGACACTCCGGGCCTCTTGCGGACAGCGACGCCGACATGTGCGTGGAGGTGCTTAACACAACCCTTTCCATGAGCGGCATATCCCGGGGTTTTAAAATGCAGGCGTCGGCGGCCCTGGGCAACGCGCTCTACAACAGCAGCCCGGACAAGGCGCTGGCCTACTTCCGCAGTGTGGACGAAAATTATTTAAACGACAGGTTTATCGAACTGATGCTTAACGTCTTTATTAAGGCGCGGGAATACGACAGGGCGGTAGCGTTAATAAACAGGAAATCCCATTGCCTGCCGGAGCGGACCCTGTTCGTTACCCTTAAACAGCTGGCGGTTCACGAAAAATACCGGCCCCTTATCGCCAACGCGGCCTATGAGCTGATACTTAATTCCTGGTACGACAAGGCGCTGGTGGACGTTGTGATACGCCATTACAAGGGCGGGCTGGAGGAATGGCAGGCCCTGTCCAACGTGCTGACGGCCATATCCGCCGCCAGCATGGAATTGGACGAGTTGATCCTGCGCAGCAGCGTCTGGATGCACAAATTAACCTTAGGCGCCCAACAGGTCTATGCCCGGCTGTACGAGCACTCGCCTGACCACGAGTTGGCGCGGAGCTTCACTTACTATTGCTTGTACGAGATTATGGTGAATAATATCCGGCCGGCCTACGAGGCCCTGTCCGTAATGGAAAAGATGTACGCGCGGGCGGGCGGCGGGCTGCTGGCCTACGGACTGTGCCATGTCTACATGGCCCATGACATTGTGACTGAAAATTCCGCCGGTATAATAGCGGACGCTGTGCGTTTAATGGAAGAGGAACGCATAATGTTCCCGGAAGTTAAGAATATAAGAGACAAAACGCTGCGCACACCGTATATCGAAAAGAACGAGCCTTTTTTGTACAGGTGCGCGCCGGACAAAAACGTGTTTTTGTATGTCAAAACCGACGAGGAGGAATACTGGAAAATACGGATGAAATATTTCCGCTTTGGGCTTTACTCTGCCGCTGTCACCCATTTTTACGGCGAAAAAATGACCTATTATTTCAGCGAGGAGGTTTCCAGCGGAAGCATAGTAACAAAGGAGCAGACCATGGACAACCGGCGTCTGTATTTTAACACGGAGCATAAAGACCCGTATTTTGCGATTAACAACGCGCTGGTTTACGAACAGATGTTTAAGTACGAGCAGGTTGAGGAAATTATCACCAAGTCTCTTAACGGGCGCAGAAGCGTTAAAGGCGCGCTGATGTAAGCGGCAAACCACTATAATTAAGGAGGAGTTTTACTATGGGAACATTAGGGCTGGATCTTGAACGGGGATTGTTTTTGGGTATCGACTTTGGCACGACAAATTCCGTGGTAAGCATTTATAATTTCAGCGCGGGCGAAGCGCAGACAATACCCATCGACGGAAGCAATATTTTCCCAACAGGGGTGCAGTTTGAGTCTGACTCGGATACTCCGGGGAAACTGGCGCGGGTGTTCGGCACACAGGCCAAGGAGGCGGCGGTAATTTACCCGCAGAGCACGGTGCTGTCCATAAAGCGCTGGCTGCACGGCACAGACAAAGTGACTATATCGGTGGACGACAGCGAGTATACCTTCGCGCCGGAGCAAATCGCGGGCGAGATATTGGGCTACTTGAAGCAGAAGGCCGACGAGTACGTCCAGGAGGAACTGAACATGGCCGGGGAGTTTACCGGCTGCGTTATAACAGTGCCGGCCAATTCCACTGACCGTCAGAAGAAAATGACAAAGCAGGCGGCGGTGCTGGCGGGCTTCGACGAAAGCTCGGTCTTCCTGCGGCTGGAACCGGCTGCCGCCGCCATAAGCTACGCGGTAAACGAAAGCAGCGACAAAAAAGTGTTGGTATATGACTTCGGCGGCGGCACTTTCGACGCTTGCGTGCTGCAAATAAAGGCGCTGGAAACCGGCGAGCCGGAAATCTCCATATTAAGCACATACGGCGACAACGACTTGGGCGGTAATGATATTGACAAGATAATAATGGATATAATTTACGAGGAGTTTAAAAACCTGACAGGCGGCGAAATAGACCTGTTTGACGACACATTGGACGACGGCGTGTCAAAACGCCAGAAAAAAGTGGCCCTGGTGCGCCTGCAGCAGGTGGCCAACCAGGCGAAAGAGCGGCTGTCCCAGGCTAAAAGCACCAAGGTTGTGCTGGCGCCCCTTATCCAGGAGCCGCGCATAGTAAATATTAATATGGAAATAACCCGTGACGACTTTGTCAGCCATCGGCGGGTAAACCGCTTGGGCGATAAGCCGGAGATTTTTGAGAAATTCAGCGGCCTGTGCCTTACGGACATAATAAACATCACCTTGGGCTGTATAGACAAATGCTTGGAAGCCGCCGGACTCGAGGAAGGGGATATTGACGAGATTTTCCTTGTGGGCGGCAGCTCGTCAATTACGCTGGTGGGCGAGAAAATAAACGAGAAGTTTAAAAAGGAGCCTTTTAAATCGCGTATCAGCCCGGCTTTAAGTATATCGCAAGGCGCGGCCCATTATTGTAACATGATTATGATGCCCACGATACGCGGCCCTGTAGTGCAGGAACGGACAGTGCACCCGCTGGGGCTGGAGATAGCGGGGCGGCGGTTTATGCAAATAGTGCGGGAAGGCCGCGACATCCCTAAGGATGGCCTGACGGTAGAAGCTGAGGAACTGCTGACCACCAACTTCGACAATGTGACCAGCATGGCCATAGTGGTGTACGAGAATATGCTGCCCGGCAAGAGCGAAGGGCCGCAGCCGGTAAGCGCGGAGGGCATGAAGCGCCTGGCGGGCACGTCGCTGCGCGGCATACCGCAAGGCCCTCGCGGCAGGGAAAAGGTTAAGGTAATATTCCATGTTAGCCAGGACAACATGCTGAAAGTAACAGCCAAGAGCATGAGCGAAAGCGGCGTGGTCACGGAGTTGTCGGTAGATGAATTGTATGAATAATAAAAACAAGCAGCCGGCGTCCAGCCCGCAATCGGCGCCCGGACGGCGCCAGACACGCGGGCGCGGGCCTATGTCCGGCTCTAGGCCGGCGCATGGTCCTAGGCCGGCGCATGGCTCGCAGCCAGCGCATGGCTCGCAGCCGGCGCCCGGCCAAGGCCCTTGGCCAGACAGCGCGGCCGAACTGCAGGCTCGGGCCGCCCGCCTGTCCGAGACTCTGACAGATTGCGCCGCCAGACTTGTGAACAAGACCTTTATCACGCTGAAACGCGGTTTGGCAAAACGGTTCGCGTCCGAAACAGACGCGGCCGCCCGCGTCGCGGGCTGCGGCGAACAAGCTTTCGAACGCTATAAATATTTAATCGAGCGCTACCGAACTATACTGCTGCTTTGCGAAAACTGCATGTTAAGCGCGGTACGCGGTCCGGACGCCGAAACGGAAGGCGGGCCGGACGCCGCCGGCGGGCCTCGGAATTTTCCCCGTCCTAACGATGATCTGTTCGTTGACGATGATTTGTTCGTTGACGACGGTTTGTTCGTTGACGATGGTTTCCAGGCGTCGGCTTGTCCGCCGGGTCCTTTGATGATAGAGGAGATAGTGAGCGGTATCCATTCTGTGCTGACCTCCCAGGTACGGATATACGAGGAGTTCGTCAAAGCGAGCGATAATCCCGTGCTGGCTGAAAAAACCAGTATTGTGCGCGGATGGGCGCGGGAATTTATCAAGCTCCTTGAAACACGCGCCGCGGAGCTGCGCGATACGGCGGAATTTGTAAAAAAACCGCCGCGGGAACCGGCTGTGGATTTCATCAGGCGGGTTGTGGACGCGCTGCGGGCAGAGGAATATTTTTACGGTCTGTACGGCGAGTACGCCGTCGAATGTGTCTTGGCCCTTGACGACCTGACCGGCCGGCCGGCCGTGTATTTCTTGTTCGAACAATTCATGAAAGAACGCGATACCTTAAGCGATATGATAAAGATTCAAGCCCGGGCACTGGAGGGCGCTATGGAGTTGATTGGCAGCCAGCCTCTGGCCGGCAGCCAGCCTCTGGCCGGCAGCCAGCCTCTGGCCGGCAGCCAGCCTCT
>JAISYE010000028.1 GCA_031297485.1 Clostridiales bacterium | reverse complement strand
AGGCAAAATTAGTGCGAAAAATGTCAAACAAAATTTATTTTTCGCGCTAATTTCAGTGCTGATAAGGTGAAAATGGCTTTATTCAGCCATTTGTTGAGGCTGTTTACCTTTCGTGGCTGCCCCAGTTTTCATGTTCATAGAACGGCCCGCCCGCGCTCGCACCGGTTGCCCCAGGCGTCCAGCAGCTCGCCGTTCCGGTAAAAGCGGATTATTTCGCAGCCGTTCGGACACTGGCCGCACTCCGTCCCTTTTGTGCTGAAACTCATCCCCGCCACCGCGAAATCAAACCTCTTCCGCCTAGCCGGCGCGCTCCTGGCCAGAAGGGCTGCTCCATATGCGCCCATCAAGTGAGCGTCGGCGTTAACATGTATTTCCTCCCCCACTGCCGCCTCAAAGGCGCGTATAACGCCTACATTGCGGCTTACTCCTCCTTGAAAGACAATCGGCGGCTTTATGCGCTTACCCTTGCCCACGTTGCCCAAATAATTAGCCGCAACAGCTGCGCAAAGCCCCGCGGCGATATCCTCCTTTTTGTGCCCTATCTGCGCCTTGTGCACAAGGTCGGATTCCGCGAACACCGTGCAGCGGGCGGCAATTTTCGTCGGGCTTTGTGATTTAAGGGCCAGTTCCCCAAGGGCCTCAACGCTTATGCCCAGCCGCGCGGCCTGGGACGACAAAAACGCGCCTGTGCCCGCCGCGCATAGGGTATTCATAGCATAGTCCACCACAATTCCTTCATTTATAATGATGATTTTAGAATCCTGCCCGCCTATTTCAAATATTGTGCTGACATCAGGGAAAATCGACAATGTACCGACTGCGTGAGCCGTTATCTCGTTCTTTACCACATCCGCCTCCAGCATAACGCCTATCAGTTTCCGGGCGGAACCCGTCGTGCCCGCGGCCAGCACCTCAATTCCGACCGCCTGCCGCCCCAATGCCGTGATCGCGCCCTTGACGGCGGCTATGGGGTCCGCTTGCGTAAAACGGTATTCCCGCGCGATTATGCCGCCCGCATCGTCTATTATTACTCCCTTTGTAGAAATCGAGCCGATGTCTATTCCCAAGTATCCCGTCATCACTTCGCCCTCAGCTTCCTCCTCATCTCCAGCATATCCCGGAACGCTTCCAGCCTTGTATTTATCCCTGTCTCGCTTGTCTGGGAATCAAAGCTGAAATACAGCACAGGTATTTTATACTCTGCGCTTATGTTCTGCAAAATCGGCATGGCGTTTACTTCCGGCGTGCATCCAAAGGGCTTAAGATGTATTATGCCGTCATACCCGCGCTCGGCCAGCAATTTCATGTAAGCCACACTGTCAGTGCCATCCGCGCCTATTTCATATTTTAAAAACGGCCGCGCTTCCTTCAGTGTCCTTGAAGCCAGTCTTTTTTTGTCGAATAGCAGGTATGTCACGTTTATTAACCGCTTTAAGGCGATGTTAAATTTCGCGAGTTCCTTCTCCATATAAAAATTGCAGAACGGCTCCATAAGGGAATAAAGCTCCCCAACCAGCCCCACGCGCAGATATTCCTCCGGCTGTGTTAATTCGACAGAATTGATTAGGCGTCTGTATTTTCCGCCAATTACCCGCAGACTTTCAAAGCCCGTGACGTTTTTCAGCTCGTTTAAAAATTCTCCGTGCAAAGATTCAAATCTGCCCGGCGGCCTTTCGAAAACCAGGTTTTCGCGTATATATCCCTCGAGCTCGTCCAATATAGCTGTCATGCGGAATGCCAGCGCGAAATAATATGCCGCCCTGCCATATCCGACAGTACACCCTAATTTTTTACAAGCTCGGTACATACCCAAAGGGCCAAATTCGTTTCCGCCCAAATTTACAAGCTCGAACTTATAGCCAAGCCCCCACAGTATTTGCCGCTGCACTTCAGAGTAATAGCCAAGCCTGCACCCTCCCGCGGTTTGGACAAGCACGTCCGCCCCTTCCTGCAGGGCCTCCAGAAAACTACCCAAGGTATATTTGAAGGGCGCGCAGGCAAAGTCCGGACTGTAGCGGCTGCCAAGCTCCAGGGTCTTCCTCGTTACCGGCGGTGCGGGCAGCACCCGTTCGCCCGGCAGCAGCGATTTAAGCAGGAATTCTATAGGCACGTGGTAATTAGCCATGCGCGGGAATGATATTGTTCTCATATTTCAGCCTTCTTGCGTCTATAATATCCATGAAACTTTCTATTCTGGTTTGAATGCCGGCGTCGCCCCATATTTCGTCCAGCACAATGTTTATCATGGGCGTGCTGTGCTTCAGCTTGTCCATGACAAGCTCGTTCACCAGGGCGTCCTGCCCGCAGGGAAAGGCTGTCACGAACACCACGCCGTCGATATTTTTTTCGTAAAGTTTTATAGCGCCCACAAGTTCCTTGTTAAATGTCCAATAAAGCGACGGTGAAATTTCCCCCGCCAGTCTTGCGCATTCGGCGCTTGAGGCCTGGTCCGCGAAAACAGGCTGGGCGCCCAGCCTCCGAATGTGCTCGGCAATAGGCCGCCCCAGCATATTGTCATGGGTGTTGTATGGATGGGAGACTATCAGCACTTTCGGGACCGTAACCTCCGGACGCGCCCGCATCAGACTGTCCTGCCGCTCCGCCGCCAGGCGTTCCTCCGCCTGCCGCGCTCCTCTGGCTGAGTTATACGCCGCCAGCGTTTTAAAAAACGGCCGCCCCAGTTTGGCGCCCATTCGCAAAAAGCCCGCCAATTCGCCCCTGCCCCGTTTATGGTCTATGTCGTAATCCAACAGCGGCGCGTCCTTGAATGTATTACGCACTATATCATACAGCGCGTTAAACTTAACGCATACTTTATCCCTTGGGCCAAAGCCCTCCAACCGCGGGACAAGTATATAGTCGCACTTGCCTGTCAGCCAGCGCACATGGCCCATGTATATTTTCGACGGCAGACAGCATTCGCTCGCGCAGCAGCGCGCTCCTTCCGCAACAATGGCTTTGTTTGTTTCAGGACTGGTAAGCGTATCGCACCCAAGCCCCGTAAAGAAATTTTCCCATAAATGACTGTATCTGTAGTACAGCAGCGCTCTCGGTAGTCCAATTGTCATGTCTTATTCACCCGACTTTTAATATATGGAGTTTTTGTAAAAATATTCAACACGCTTAAATTTTGCGCGACATAATACTTGGCAATACATTCCTAATTGACAATATTCAAAGGATATTCTATATTCTTGACGGGAAAAAATTTAAAAATATTATGCGGAGGTTGTATCCATGTTTAAAAAATTCACAGTGCTGTTAAGTGTTGTTACAGCGTTAATATTTACTAATTGCGCGTTCGTGTCCGCCGCGGCTAAACTTGGCGACACCGCCTTTATAATTTATGAAAACGGCACGGAAGCCGAACCTTCCGCAGACGAGGCGGAATACATAACTGAACCCGAAAATGAAAATTCAGCAGAGGCCGGAAATTCCGGCGAAGATTATATAGAGCCGCCTGGACCGGAAGTTCAGGCGGAAGAAGCGGCGCCCGAAAGTGAAACCAATGGGCAGATCACTATTTATGTAAACGGCAAGCGCGTAATGTCGGAAATCGCGCCCTATACTTCGCCGAAAGGTTTCACTATGGGGCCTGTGCGCGCTGTTTCCGAAGCTTTTGGCTTTGTGGTGGAATGGGATGATATTTTACGTGAAGTGCGTATTAAAAAAGACGACAAGGAAATTGTTCTATATCCTGGAAGGGAAAACTATATGATAGGTGAGGACTGGAGCGTGTTTGACTATTCGGACATTCCTGCCATAACTGGCGACAGGACCTTTATGCCCGTTGAAAAGCTGGCCGCTGTTTTGGATGTGAATTTTAATTGGGGCGAACAGACCTTTATCGCGGAATTTATGAGTAAATAGGCGCTGCCTGCATTTGCGCTGTGCGTATGCGCCGATGGTTGCTGCCGCAATCGTTTCCGTTTCCATAACACAAAATAAGGGGATTGCGCGATGAGAATAGAACAGAGAACCGCGAGTATAAGCTGTGGGATTTTTTCAAAATCCCGTTTGTTGTTTCGCCGGGTTTGTTTTCTCTGCGGGTGATTGATAAAATTATCTACGCGCTGATACCCACTCTGCAAGTATTGGCAACGGCAAGTTTTATTGATACTGCCGTCAATATTTTTAACGGGCAGGCCGAAAGAAACCAAATAGCCATGCCATTGGTGTGGATTCTTCTGTTAATCTCCCATCAGTACATAACATTTGCCCTTATGGGCCTGGTGAGAGCAAAGATGAATTTGAACCTGACGGAAGTTTTTCGTACCGCTGTTGCTGAAAACGCTCCATGCTGGAGTACCGGTATGTGGAAGACGACGGGGCTTGGGATTTGATTGAACGCGCGGGCAAATATCCCGCCGAACAAATATGATGGAGGTTTTGATATTTTATTGCCGATGGCTGATATGGTTGTTCGAGTCGGCTCTGTTCTGTCTGTGCTGGCAGCGCAAGTATGGTGGGCGGCATTATTGATTCTCACTTTTTCAGTTCCGTTATGTTGGCTGGCTGTCAGGAGTGGTAAAGCAAACTACGCGGCCTCAAAGGAAGCCGGAAAGCATAACCGACGGCGCAATATCTTCAAAGCGTGCTGACCGAGCGGGACACTGTTGAGGAACGGGCGCTGTTTGCTTATTCAGACGAACTTCAACGAGCGATATTATGAGAAATATGCGGTGGCATATAAAATAAATCTCAAAACCGAACGCAGCCGTTTTGTAAAGATGAAGAGCGCAAGTTTGATTACGGTACTGATTTCCATGCTGTTTGCTCCGATTAGCTCCGGCGCGATTACCGCCGGTATGTTCATAGGATTTGTGACGGCTTCTTTCGGGCTGGCTCAGATGATGTCTTGGGAACTTACTAATATCACCAGCGAGCTTGCAAACAAACGCGAGTATCTGCGCGACCTGTCCACTTTTGGTCAGCTCTCCGAAACATCAGGCACTGCGGATTTACCCGCCGTCCATGTAAGCGAGCCAACGTGTATTGAGTTTCGGGATGTAACTTTCGCTTACCCTGACACCGATGCTGCGGTTCTCAAAATCTCAGCCTCAGGCTGTCAGCCAACAAGCATTATGCTTTTGTCGGCGTCCATGGCGCAGGAAAGACAACTATTGCAAAACTTCTATCCGGATTGTACGATAATTACACTTTATAACTATACCGAATTTTCATATTCCGTATTTCTTCTTTCTTCTGCATGGCGGGTTACCTATTTCACATTAAGCCGCTCCTGATGGTTTCACTGGCACTTATCTTTATGCCGACTTTATTAACGCAAATACTTCGGACAAAGATTTTTTCCAAAGCTGAAGGTAAGTCCGCGCCGGTTCGCAGAAAGTTTGATTATTAAGGCGTGTTTCAAAATTCCTAAAAGCGCGAAATTTCGAATGAAACCGCTGTAATTTCGCGCTGGAATCTAGTTTTCAAGCACGTCCTAGAATCGTCACCCATCGCTCGGATCAGTGAAACTGGCGGACAAGATTTTGGTAATGAAACAAGGCAAGTTGGTTGAACAAGGCACACACGGAACTGATGGCCGCAAACGGCGAATACGCCCGGCTGTATAAATCGCAGGAACAATGGTATATTGCATAACTTCGGTTAATTACTGACCTGAACACAAATAAGGCTTTATCAAAAATGATTTTGATAAAACCCTATTCACGGACGAACACAGTTCGCCCTACCAAATTTTCTTAACTTCTGTGCCTGGGTAGTAATATTTCAGTATATCCTCCGGCGTAATTCCTGCGTCAATCATGCCTTTTACGCCATTCTGGCTCATACCTACCCCATGACCGTTTCCTCCGCCCCAAAATTTAATTTTCATACCACTGGCACCGGAACTTCCGACGGCCTCCGTGTCCAGGATTTTTTCCATAACAAAGAACCCGCTGGGCATAAGGCTGTAATTAGCCGTTTCACTGCCGTTGGGATCGGAACTGCCAGCGCCGTGCCGTATAATAATGTCGCGCCCCGGATCGGAACTGCCGGCGTCTGGGATATGTTTCCGCGGACGTATAAGCGTCCGTACATTATATTCCGTGCTGACGAGTATGGTCGCCTGGGTGCCTGTAATTTTCAACTGCATTACGTTCCCGCCCTCGCCGCGGCGTACTGTCTCTATATCCACAAGCTCACCGATACTCTCTAGCGGCCGGCTTCTATACGTCCCGTCGCTTTGCAGCGTTTTAATCAGCTTTGGCGAAGCCGCGTAACGTTCCGCCAGGTTCGCGTTTACTGACGCCGCTATTTCTTCCGCAGTCATTTCAACATTCCATCTGAACCATGTAAATTTCGAGTCATAGGCTTGCACATTCATGTTCTTAAAAAAACGCGCGGCGTTTTCTTCCAGGCTTAAATCGCCAAAGCTATTATCAACTTCCGCACGCAGATATTCCGGCGTATCGCTTGGAAACCCTTGGGCACCGGCCCATACCTCGCCGCTGTTAGCGCGGCTTCCGCCTGTAGTGGAAAAGAAATTAGCGCTTATAACCTCGCCCTCGTAGGTCAGGCACTGCCCTGCGGTTTGGTCCACCGCCTTTCTGGACATTTCGTTTTCCGGTATATTGTTATATACTTGGCAACTGACCGAATCATCCACATTCGCGCCGTACTCATGGTAGTTATTCGCGAAGAATTGATTATAGGCGTAGCTTCTGGCTGTCACCGCCTGCACTTTAAGCGCCTCCGCACCGAACCCCGTGGGCATTTCGCTGGGCACAACCGCGTATAAATATTCCTCCAAGCCAACCTCGTTCACAATTAACCAGCCATTGGGACCTCTCGCGATTTCCACAACGCCTCGGTAACTCACATCCGCGCCGCCGCTTCGTGTGACGGAAAGGATTTTTATCGCGCCGTCACGCGATACCGGCTGGACATACAGCCGCGTTACGCCTTCCGGCAGGTCCGCCGTGAACTCCTCGCCCGCCTTGCGGCGTTTTACTTCTGGGACCGGAACTTCCGGCCCTGACGAGGCGGTAACGGTAAAATCCGTTGTTCCTGTCAAGCGTACCTCTGTGTGATACAGCCCCGTAAAATTCGTTGTACTGATAGCCACGCGGATTTTTTTCGGGCTGGCTTGTTCTGTTATAACTGCCGCGCACACTTTACCGTTTTTTATAAAAAAGTCCGCTGTATCCACGCCGATTATTATATCGGAAAGCGTCTTCCATTTCACCGGGCCTGTTGCTCCGGAAGTTCCGGCCACGATGGAATATATTTTAAAATTATCGTCCAATGCGGCCAGGCCCTTATTTTTAAATTCTATGCTCCCAGTATCGGAACGTTTTACAATATCGCGGAACTTGCTTGTATGCGTTACAATATCCAGCGCGAGACCATCCTGCACTTGTATGTCGCATACCGTTCCCTCCGCCGGCGCGGCGCCCTCATACTTATAGGCGCGTTCCGCGCCTCCGGAAAATACAGTAATGCTGCCCGCCAGGGCTTTAACCACGTAGGCGTTTTGTATTACAGGAGCGTCGCTCTCAACCGTCAGAAGCGCCAGCACATTACCGTCCTTATAGATTACGCGCACTGCCTTATCTATATATTCGTCCATATTAAGGCCGTCAAAACGCATGGGGCCTTTATCGGTTATCATATTCCAATCAGGCAGCAATTTGTTAGTGCCTGGAGTGGCCAGAACAATGAAGGTTCCTTCCATAAGCCCGAATAGTTCGGCGACTGAAGTTCCGGATGCCAGTGTTTCAAAAAACTGTTTGTACAACTGTGTCCACAAGGCGTAGGATATAGGCTTGTCCCGTGTGGCGTCCGTTATTTGTATTTTAATTTTATTGCCTAATTCCCCGGAAGCTCCGGCCCCACCGGAAGCTCCGGCCCCAAGGGAATCGAAAAGCAGCTGCGCTTGGCCCAAGGTGATTGGCTCGTCTGGCATAAACCAGCCGTCGCCGTCTCCGCGCATAATCCCGTTTATAAACGCCGCGTTTATGTAACAGTCGTACCACTTCCACACATCGGTGTCCGAAAAGGTTATTTCACGCTCCAGTGTTTCTATTGTATTGAGATCAAAATACGCCATAGTCAGCATCTTTGCCACCATACCACGGGATACTGGCATATCATTTCCCACAAATCCCGCCGCTGTTTCCGGCGTTCCGGTCACATCGGGAAGTTCCGCACCGGAAGTTTCGGGCGCGGCGTGAGGGCCGGCCGCATAGGGCAGCGCGGTGTCCGGCGCCACAAGCGCTTCGTTTGGCGGCTCGTTGCGGAGCAAGGTGCACCCGGCGGCGGAGATTGCCGCAAGCACCGCTATCAATATTGCTTTCATTTCTTTACCCTCCGTTTATTCGTTCAACAGAGCCGTAAAAGATTAAGACCTTGGGGCCTAACGATGGTTTGTTCGTTGGCCCCAAACCCCGCTGGGGACTCGTCCCCAGACCCCTTCTTAAGGGCGGCGAGTGCAGCGCTTTTTTATGCAGGTACAGCCTTTTTAAGAAAAGGGTCTGTTTATTTTTTTCTTAAGTTCGCGCTTATGGGGAGTCGTCCCCAGACACCTTCTTCAAGTGCGGCGGGCGCAGCGTTTTTCTGTAGGGGCGAACTGTGTTCGCCCGCATCGCTGCGGCATTTGCAGTTGCAACTGCTGCGCCGAACAAGCTCAATTATCGGCCAAAAATATTTATTTTCCTCTAAAATATCGACCATGCACCACTACATATGAACACTATACGGTATAATCTTATGCGGGGAATTTATTACATATGCGTGACATATCAAAATATCGGTGGTGGGCTGAATGCGTTGATGGATTAATTGTACCCTTTGATTTATGCGGCGCCGCAAATTGCTGTCAACTCATTTGGCCCACCACCAAAATATCAGTGCTGACACCACGCTTCATAAACATGTGTTTAAGCGGAACTGCGCGATATAGGCGAACAAGCGAAAATTTTTTATAAAAAATGAACCGTTTGAAATCTCGCGACTATTAACAGGTATACGGGATTTTGAAAGGAGGGCAATTTGGATTCATTGTGCACAATGAAAGCAATTCAATTAACCCCAGGCGGCATATCCGCCGTGGGAGGAACTTTCGGAGAATCATTGGTGGACGAGTACGGCGGTTCGGTTTACAGGTTTTGCCGGAGCCTTACATACTCAAAAGAGGATGCGGAGGATTTGTTCCAAGAAACATATTTAAAGGCGTTTGAACAGCTGCCTAAAATAAGATGTTCCGAAAATCCGCAAGGCTTCCTCTTTTCCACCTCAATATTCATTTGGAAAAGCCAGAAGCGAAAATATGCCCGCCACAACCGATTGGCTCCCGCAGAGCCGCTTCCCGAATCCGTGGCGGGTGATAACATTAGTATGGAGGATGCTCTTTTAGCAGATGAGGAAACCTGCGTTGTGCGCGGACTGGTTGACTCCCTGCCGGAAAAACTCAGAATCCCGGTCATCCTATACTATACCAATGAAATGAGCGTGCAGGACATAGCCTTAACGCTCCGGCTCCCTTCCGGAACCGTCAAAAGCAGATTATTCAAAGCGCTAAAACTTAGAGCTTATCCCTAATTAAAGTTTATTATACAAAAAGGCGATAAATAAATAAAAAGGGGAAGAAGCAAAATGAAACAAGAAAAATCATGGAAAATAACAGAAACATTTTGGGAAGCAGTAAAGGGACTAATACCAAAAGCAGAAAGAGAAGAAGGAAAAGAATACAAGCGAGCGCCTGGAGGGGGACGAAAGCCAATGGACCCCAGGTACGGTGAAGCAGCGCTTGAAGCTATCGTGCTTAGAGGTTATATTCCACATGTAGTATCTCGCGGAGAAGAAAAACAAAACATTGAAAACAATCCAGAATTTAAAGCTCGTCGTTGGGTTGTGGAAAGAGTTTTCTCATGGCTTAATCTCTTTCGTAAAATTCTTGTCCGTTATGAGAAATATGCTTTCACTTATATGGGGTTGTTACAATTTGCATGTGCTTTTATCACTTTTAGATAAATCGAGTTTATTTAGGGATAAGCTCTTAGGTTCGCCCGCATCACCGCGGCATTTGCGACTGCAACTGCTGGCCAAAAATATTTGTTTCTTCTTTTAGCGCATATTTGAAAACTGGATTCAAGCGCGAAATTGCAGCGTTTCATTTGAAATTTCGCGCTTAAGGAATTTTTAAACACGACTTAACGGCGGCTTTGAGAAATCAAGGCCGTCGTTGCCCATTTTATGGTGCGTGTCCACCTCTCTCACATTTCAGCAGAGGGCGGTAAGGGGACACTTCACCGTTAGGAAACTATAAGCCAAGACGTTCAATATCCGCCTTCGTTTTCTTGAGACAAACGTGACATCCAATCCAGTCAAATCAGTGTACACAATTACTTTTGCCATAAATTTAAAGCGATTTTACAACTCTATGATGACTTTTTGCATGGCGGTATGCCATAATGATACGAATATGCTTAGGAGGTAGAAATATGGCGGCAATCTTGATTGTGGAAGATGAAATTCCCATAGCCGATTTAATAGAACTGCAAATAAAACTCGCGGGGCACACTGCGGAGGTCCTGCACCGCGGCGATACCGTAATGGATTGCGTTTTAGGAAAACGCCCAGACATTATTCTTCTTGATGTTATGCTTCCCGGGCGGGACGGATTTTCTATAATGCAGGACATTCGCCCGCTTGGTATTCCCGTTATTTTTCTGACCGCGAAAGAGCGGTTGGAGGACAGAGTAACCGGATTGAAGCTCGGCGCGGACGATTATATTATGAAGCCCTTTGCCGCTGTTGAACTTACAGCTCGAATTGAAGCCGTATTACGGCGGTGCAGAAAATGCGCGGAGATTTTTCAATTAGGGGATATTGAAGTAAGGCAAGAGGAACATATCGTTTTGCGCGGCGGGGAAAACGTCGAGCTTACGGCGCGGGAATTTGATTTGCTCCGGATACTGATTGAAAACAAAAATCTCGCGCTTACGCGGGACAAACTGCTTGAATTGGTTTGGGGCTTTGATTACATGGGGGAAACACGGACGGTTGACGTTCATATCCAACGCCTCCGTAAAAAACTCGGCTTGGAGGAAAACATTAAAACAGTTTTCAAATACGGCTACCGTTTGGATGTTCCACGATGAAATTCTGGCAAAAGGCGTTTTTCATAACACTCATCCTCTTTCTAATTGCCTTTGACTCGCTCGGCTATATACTGCTTGAACGGAGCTTTTCGCTGAACAGGGAGAACGCCATACAAGCGGCACAGTCCGAACACCGGATCATAGCGCGGTCAGTTTATGAGCGCATAAATTATTCCTCCGGGCTTTACACGGAACTTAACGCAGACAACCTTAAAGGCATAGTTGCCCCCTATGCAAGCTATTATTCCGGGCAGGGCGGCTATATTGCGCTGTACCAAAACGGAAATATCGTATTTAACAGCAGCGCCGTATTCTCACCGCCCTCTGCGCAGGGAGAAGAAGCGCGTACCGATGAAGTTGAGGATGTGCTGTATTGCGTAATCGGAAACGACTTGCCCCAGCCCCTTGAGAATCTGCGGTTGATCTATATGAAGGACGCAAGCGCTCTGCGTGACTTCAAAAGCAGTATGACGCACAGCTTCATTGTGATTAGCATAGTAATCAGCCTTATATTGTCAATTACTTTGCTGTTTTTGCTTGTGCGCTTAACCGGCCCATTTCGTGTACTGAACGCGGCCGCGGTATCTATCGCGCAGGGAGACTACGGCAACCGCGCACCTGTGGCGGGCGGCGACGAAATCGGGCAATTTGCGCACAGCTTTAACGTCATGGCCGACAAGGTTCAGAAACATGTTGAAGAACTTTCAAACGTAAGCGAGAGCAAGGAGCGTTTCATCAATAATCTCGCCCACGAAACGAGGACGCCTATAACCGCAATAGTTGGATATGCCGAATTGCTGAAAATCGGAAACATCAGCTCGGAAGAACGCGAAAAAGCCATTAATTATATTATCGGACAAAGCCGGCGCATACAAAATATGGCATGTAAATTGAATGAATTGGCGCGCATGAGCCACGGGAGCATTGAGAAAAAAACTGTTAACATCGGCAAGATATTCTCAAATGTATGCGCAACCTGTAAAACCCAGCTGGAGGAGAAGCATATCGCGCTAAGCCAGGAGATAGGCAGCGCTGCCATTATGGGCGATGCGGAGCTTATGGAATCCCTCTTGCAGAATCTGATTGAAAACGCGGTAAAGGCGTCCGTGGATGGCGGCAAAATTGACGTCCAGGTTTATTCCGAAAACAACGAAACCATTATTGCTGTCACGGATTGCGGGAAAGGCATGGAAAAGCGAGAGATTTCAAAAATAACGGAGCCTTTTTACCGCGCCGATAAATCTCGGTCAAGAGCAGACGGCGGCGCAGGCTTGGGCCTCGCGATATGCGCACGGATATGTGAAACGCATAACGCCCGGCTTGAAATCGAATCCGAACTTGGAACCGGGACGAAAATAAAAATACATTTTACAACCCCGTGACAACTTCTTGATTACTCGGAAATATCCGGGTGCTATGATGCAGCTGTTCACGCGGGAACAAAATCAATTTTTAACAGGGAGGATTTATCATATGAAAAAGGCAGGCACAATTATCGGGGCGATTGCGCTGACTTTCGTCATCGGCGGCGCGTTGATTCTCGGCAACGCCGCGTTCGCCGCCAAAACCGCGGCTGCAATAATCGGAAGTCCGGCAGCAATTTCAGCCGCGAATCTGGAAACAGTAAGCAATGTCAAAACAGATCGCGAAATAACGGGAAACGTTCTTGACAGCGGCGGCGAGAATAAAGCCGTTGTTATGAAAACGCTGCCGAACGGCTCCACCGTCTTGGTTGAATACTCCTACGGGGCGGACGGGGCGGAAGCCACCGTGACGTACAGCGCGGACGGTACTGTCCGCAAGTACGCAGGCGATGCGGCAGAGGCCGCGATAGAGCGATTCGGAGGTCCAAAGCGTGATCGTCCCAATCGTTACGTCGAGGGTCAACCGAGCGAGAGCGATATCACAAAAAAATTTGCGGCTTCCACAGCCGTTACGGCGATTGCGGACAAATACGCACTCACAACGGAAACCCTCGACAGATTCAACGTGACCACCACATTCTATTCCGCTTATGAGGACATTTCGGGCGCGGTATGGTTTGTAAGGCTGTATCCTGTCAACGTGGATGACTTTTCGGAAATCGGCGCTTATTCGGCGATACTCAGCGCCGCCACAGGCGATCCTTTACAGATATTGTCAGCAACTGACGGCAAGGGCTAAAATCAAATGGCGCAGTCCGCCCGTCCCTAAGGAATGACGAAAGATGAATACACCAAACTTTTTCGGAAACGCGTTGAAGCGTCCGCATTTCCTGCGAAAAAGTTTGGTGTTTAATTAATTCGCCTACCCTGCAGGAGAATCGCATCAATTTTTGGGGAGCCTTGATTTATCTGTATTTCCCGAGGTAAATTGTACTCACATAGATTTTATATGCTTTATGATACGTGTGGGTACAATAAAATTGTTCCCACAGGAATGATGGACTTAAAGAAGATAATTAAAATCAAGCATTTACGATTGTGGGTACAATAGTTGGTGGGAAATACGGTTTATCCAATGCTTGGGTGGTGAACTAAACGCGTTGATGGATTGATTGTACCCCCTTAATTTATGCGGTGTCATAAATTGCCATCAACTCATTTGGCCCACCACCTATGCTTGATGGCCAAAAACGCCCCTACACCAGTTGAATCAATGTCCGGTAAAAATTGGGCGCATTTCTCCTGTATTACTGTAGAATTTTGCTTGACTTTACGGCAAAATAAAATTATAATACAACTTGAAGTTGCTCTTATAGCTCAGTCGGCAGAGCGCATCCTTGGTAAGGATGAGGTCACCGGTTCAAATCCGGTTAAGAGCTTTATCGGGGTCTCATTATTCAACGCTTATAAATATTGCGGATTCGCGCTTATTTTATGCGCGGGAGTGTATAAATTCGCGCTGGTCAGTACGCGAGTTAAAGCGTCAAATAAATACTCTCTGTTTGAATGCCTGTTGTTATCTAACGGCAAGGCAAACAACAAGAGATAGCTTTAAGCGCTTTGGAGTGCGTCACCTGGCTCAACGGGAAACTGAATTTGCGGCGGGCGGAGAGAGCTTTCGCCCGCTCCGCGTCAAGTAACTTCGGCGCGTTTCTTCAACGCGGCGCGGGCGGCGTTCTGTTCGGCTTCCTTCTTGGTCCTGCCCTCACCCACGCCTATTACGGAACCGTCGTGGCATGCCTGGGCGACAAACTGTTTTCCGTGGGGCGGCCCGCTTTCACGCACAATACGGTAAAGCACCAGGCTCTTGGATACAGCCTGAAAGTGCACCTGCAACTCGGTTTTGTAGTCGCGTATAAACTCGCAGGGTTCCAGTAAATCCTCTATCCGCACCAACCTTTTTATCACAGACTCAGCCGCCTCAAACCCACCGTCCAGATACACTGCAGCGAACAAGGCCTCCATAGCGTCAGAAATAATGGACGCGCGCTTACTTCCGCCCGATTGCAGTTCGCCGTTTCCAAGACGCATAAAACGACCTAGTTCAATTTTACCGGCTGCCTCAGCAAGACTGGCTTCGCATACTATGGAAGCGCGCAGTTTTGTCAGGTCTCCTTCACTCAGCTTTGGAAATTTTTGAAACAAAATTTTACTGACAACAATTTGCAAAACAGAGTCTCCTAAAAACTCAAGCCGTTCGTTGTCGAACGGCTCGGAATTTTCATTGGCGTATGAACTGTGAGTAAGCGCCTGAATCAATAAGTCATAATCTTTAAAGACATATTGAATTCTCTTTTCCAGCGGGGCCGTAACTTCCGGTTCAAGATACATGGCTTACAGCTTACTCTTAATAAAATTTACCGCGTCTCCGACAGTTTTAATTTTTTCGGCGTCCTCATTATCGAACTCCATGTTAAACGCATCCTCCAGTTCTGATACAATTTGAAACACGTCAAGTGAATCCGCGCCTAAATCCTCTGCAAATGAGGTCTCCATCGTAATTTTATCCTCGTCTGTGCTCATCTGCTCCGCGATAATAGCGCGGACCTTTTCAAACTCCATAACAGTCATCTCCTTATATTGATGCCTTAATTGTTTCCAGCGCGCCGCTTTCCACAAACAAGACACACTGCCCTACCGCTCCGGCTATGGCGCGCGCGTCCGAACTGCCGTGCGCCTTTACAACCAGCGCCTTAAGGCCCAGAAACGGCGCTCCGCCCACCTCGCTGTAGTCGAAACGTTTCTTAATCCTCTTAAACGCTCCGGCAGCCAGCAACGCGCCAAGCTTGGAAACCGGGGACTTGAGCAGTTCAGCCTTTATAATGCCCATCAGCGTCTTAGACAGCCCTTCGGTATATTTTAACACCACATTGCCCACAAACCCGTCGCAGACCAGCACATCCGCCGCGTTCGCCGGTATGTCCCGGGCTTCCACGTTGCCCACGAAATTTAAACCGCAGGACTTAAGCAGCGTGTGGGCCTCTTTGGAAAGCTCGTTACCCTTCTCGCTTTCCACCCCTATATTTATAAGCCCTACCCGAGGGTTTGGCAGCTCCATAACACGCTCCATATACGCGGCGCCCATTTTCGCGAACTGGACCAGGTACTGCGGCTTGCAGTCCGCGTTTGCGCCGCTGTCTATAAGGAAAAAGGGCCTCTGTTCACCTGGTATCAGCGTAGCCAGCGCCGGCCGCTCGATGCCAGGGATACGTCCGATAGTCACCGCCGCGCCGGTCAGCAGCGCCCCTGTGTTGCCTGCGGAAGCGAAAGCCTGCGCCCGTCCGTTCTTGACCAGCCCCAGCCCGACCAATATGGACGAATCGCGCTTCTGGCGTATGGCTGACGTGGGATGCTCATCAGTCGTAATCACTTCCGAAGCGTGCAATATTTCCAAGCGCCCGCTGTCAACGTTGGGCTTTGTCCTGGGGCGGGCGGGCGGAACGTCTGCTCCCGTAACTTTCAGCAGACATTCGTTTATCAGTTCTTCATTGCCCACCAATATAATCTTAACCTGCGGCCACTTATCCAGCGCAAGCAACGCGCCGCGTACAACCGCCTCCGGCGCGTTATCGCCGCCCATCGCGTCAAGGGCTATTATTATGGGTTGCATATTACCGCTCCCGTTATTATACTAGGACGTGTTTGAAAACTGGATTCCAGCGCAAAATTAAAACGATTTCATTCAAAATTTCAGGCTTTAAGGAATTTTTAAACACGCCCCAAAATACTTAACTAAAAATGACTTTGCGATTGTACGAGCCGCAGGCCTTGCACATTCTGTGCGACTTTGCCAGCGCGCCGCATTTCCCGCAGGGCACAAGGCTTGGAAGGGAAATTTTCCAGGTTTGTGCCCTGCGTTTATCACGCCGCGACTTGGAAATTTTACCTTTTGGACAAATGGACATCTGTACCACCTCCTGTAATATTATCGTTACAGCACTGTTCGCTGCCCAAATCTGCTTTAGTCTGTTCTGCTTTCCACATCTCACAAGATTCACCGCACAGCAATTTGTACGGTATATTCTGAATCAGCAAGGTTTCGACAACCGGCAGCAAATCCGCCGTATTGCCGCGTATCGGCCATATGTCGTCGGAAATTCTCAGCTTGATATCCCCTGAAATTCCGGCTTCGACGGAAAATATTTCGCGCACGCCGGTTAAATTTAAATCATAATTAACAGGCGTAAGGCAACGCGCGCATGGATAGCACAAACGCGCGCGCAACGTGCCCTTTAACACGTAAAACCCCATTTCATCCCATATCGCCCCGTCAAACTCAACTGTTACGGGATTGTTAAGCGGAGCGTATGCCGGCGGCAGGGGCATCTCTTCCGTAAACGACACGGTCATGCCGCCCGGAACTTTCGGGAAATTTGTAAGGTCTATTCTCAAGACTATCCACTCCACCGCCGGGGCCTGAACTTCCGGATACCCATCAGCGCTTATTACTTACGGCTCATTATACTTTGCAGCTTAGTTTCAATCCACATTTGGGTGGGAACTCAAATGACTTTTATAACGTCAAAAGGCTTCGCTTTCGACCGGAGCCGGAACGTCCGGCGCAACGGCGGCTTCACCCTTAAAAATCCACAGCCCTGGCGAGACTCGGACAACCGCTTACCTATTTATCATAACAGGATGGCAAAAAAATTGCAAGAGCTAAGCACCCTCTGCCACCCAAATTCTGAAAGACCCTGTGTTTATTCAGAGGTCAAAACCTTAAGACATTGGGGCTCTGCCCTAAATCTCGGAGTCTTGTCCCATTAGCGTGAACTAAAAAAAATAACCAGACCCTTTTCTTGAAAAGGCTGTACCAACGCCAAAAGCGCCGCACCCGCCGCCCTTAAGAAGGGGTCTGGGGATGAAGTCCCCAGCGGGGTTTGGGGCCTAACGATGGTTTGTTCGTTGGCCCCAAGGTCTTAATCTTTTGAACTTTCCCAAGCCTTAAACCCGCGCCCATGAGGTCTCGTCTCCAGACCCCTTCTGCGCTTCGCGCGCACTTATTAAAGAACCCAGCGAGCAAACACCTCTGAATACAAAAGACCCATAGCTGTCAAGTCATCCATGAAATCTAGGAAGCGTTACATGGCGATAAACTTTTCAATATTTTCCTCCACAACCTTCAATGAAGTTTTCCAAAATGTCTTGCTTCTCACATCAATACCAGCCTGCCTGCCTATGTCGTATAAACTGGCCTTGCCTGTAGCCGCCAGCAGGGCCACATATTTATCGAAAAACGCCTCGCCCTCCTCAAGATACTGAGCGTATAAGCCCATTGCGAAAAGCTGGCCGTAGGCATAGGGGAAGTTGTAATAATTGTGGGAAGCCTGGTAGTAATGGGACTTGCACAGCCACATATAAGGGTGCGGCACTTCCGGGTCAAGACCGTCGCCATAGGCTTCTAACTGGGCTTTCAGCATAATGGCCTTAAGCTCATTTACGGAAAACGGGCCGCGCTCCCTGCGGCGGAACACCTCGTCCTCGAACTGGAACCGGCTGTATATATCCACAATAGTCTGCGTTACGCCGGATATATCATTTTCCAAAATTACAAGCGCCTCCTGAGGTGTGGCAATCTTAAGGGCCGCGTTGCATATCAGGGTTTCACAGAATGTAGAAGCGGTTTCCGCTATGGGCATGGGGTAATTGCTGTTAAGGGCCGTTTCGTTGTTCAGGCAGTCCCCGTGAAAGGCATGGCCCAGCTCATGAGCCAAGGTGCATACGTCATTAAAGGCGCCGGCGAAATTCGACATAATCCTGCTCTGGCCTATAGCGTGAATGTTCGCGCAAAAGGCGCCGCCCAACTTGCCTTCCCGCGGCTCCGCGTCTATCCAGTTATTGTTGAACGCCCGTTCGGCAAATTCCCCCAGTTTCTTATGAAAACTGCCGAAATTCTTTATAACAAACTCGGCGGCTTCCGAATATGTGAATGTCATATTCACCTCGCCCACAGGCGCGAACAAGTCATAAAAGGGCAGACCGCCTTTGTGCCCCAACATTTCAGCCTTTTTCCGCAAATACCCGCGAAAGGCTGGGAAAGACTCGCGCATGGCCTCAAACATCGCGTCCAATATTTCACGGTCCATGCGGGAGTTTTGAAGGGTCATTTCCAGCGGCGACTCGTACCCGCGCAATTTCGATAAAGTTATAACCTCGCCCTTTATACCGCTCAGGGCAAGGGCCACAGCCTTATCCACCTGCTCGTAAGCCTTAAGTTCCGCGTTATAAGCCTTTTTGCGAAGCTCCGCGTCCTTATCGTAAGCGAAGTTGCGCACCACGGGCAATGGAAGGGATTTTTCCTCACCGTCTATTACGATTTTAACATTCAGCGTGGATGTCAGCTGCTCGTGAAGCTGGCTCCACATGACAGAGCCGGTCTGCTCCATCTTGGAAACCACTGCTTCCCCTTCCTCGGACAGCATATACCGGCTTAGCCTCCGGGCTTCTTCAAGATAAAACTTGTGCTGGGCAGCCTCCCGCCCTTGGCTGTTTATAACTTTGTCCAGGTCCGGCAGGCTTCCGACGAATTTTTTAAACTGCGCGTCCGGCATGGCAAGCTCGGTCAGGGCCTCGTTAATTTGGCCCCGCAGTTTTGCGGCTGTTTCGTTCATAGTATCCACACTTAGTATAAGATATACGTATTCCAGCACCATAGAATATTTCTCCAGCTTATTGCCGGCGTTTATAAAATACTCCAGCTTGTCCTCCGGGCTGCCGTCAACTGTCAGATGTTCCTCCGCCCAATCACGCAAATCTTTTATCTCTTTCTTCAACGCCTCAAAATCCCCCTTGAATTCCGGCGAGTCGAAACCCGTATACAGTTCGTCCAGCGACCAGCGCATTTCCATAGAAAATCATCTCCTTAATAGATGTGTATTGTTTTTTATAGTGTATCACACCAACATTTTTTATACAAATAGATTGACGGCATAAATCCAGTAGAATATTATATTTGCGTGAATAAAAACAGGCGTCAGTCACTAAAATTGTTTTATACCGCGTTTCCATGAATATTTAAGGGGAGGAATAAAAATGATTAGCACGGCAAACCTGAACGAAGTTCAGCAACTGATTAACTGCGCCCACAGCGACCCGCACCGCATTTTAGGAATGCACGAAATAACCAAGGGAAGGAATACGAAACTGGTGGCGCGCGCCTTTGTTCCGCAGGCGAAGAGCATTACTGTAACCGATTTAAACGACGAAAAAAAGACATACCCCATGGAGCGCATTCACGCCGACGGTTTTTTTGAGGTTGTCATAAACGACCGGCCTAAGGTGTTCCCATACCGGCTGGATATGACGGGCCACAATAACAGCGAGTGGTCCGCCCTTGACCCGTATTCGTTTCTGCCGCAGATCTCTGAAATGGACTTGTACCTCTTTGGGCAGGGCACGCATTATGAAATTTTCAACAAACTGGGCGGCCACCTTATGGAGGTTGACGGGGTATACGGCGCGCTGTTCGCTGTATGGGCGCCTAACGCCCATAGGGTAAGCGTAATAGGCAGCTTTAATTCCTGGGACGGCCGGCGCCACATGATGCGCTCGCTGGGGCAGTCCGGTGTGTGGGAACTGTTTGTGCCCGGGCTTGCGGAATTCGACCGCTACAAATTTGAAATACAAACACACGCGGGCCAGTTAATGCAAAAGTCCGACCCTTACGGCGCGTTCTTTGAATTAAGGCCCAGCACATCGGGGCTGCTGTTCAATATGAACCGCTATAAATGGAACGACCAGTCATGGATAGCGGAGCGTAACGCCTCCAATCCCCTTGACCGGCCGATAAACATCTATGAGGCGCATCTGGGTTCCTGGGACAGGGTTTACGACGACCACTACCGTTTTATGTCCTATGTGGAGCTGGCCCAAAAACTTGTGCCTTACGCGGCGGACATGGGGTACACCCATATTGAGCTTTTGCCGGTTGAGGAACACCCCTTCGACGGTTCCTGGGGATACCAGGTAACGGGCTACTACGCGCCCACCAGCAGGTACGGGAATCCGGACGAGTTTAAATTCTTTGTGGACACCTGCCACCAAAATGGCATAGGGGTTATACTGGACTGGGTGCCCGCACACTTCCCAAAGGACAGCCACGGCTTGGGGCGGTTTGACGGCTCGGGCCTGTACGAGCACGAGGACCCGCGCCAGGGCGAACACCCTGATTGGGGAACATACATCTTTAATTACGGGCGCAGCGAGGTTAAAAATTTCCTTATCGGCAACGCTATTTTCTGGGTGGAGCAGTACCACATCGACGGCCTGCGGGTGGATGCTGTCGCATCCATGCTGTACTTGGACTACGGCAAGAAAGATGGCCAATGGATTCCCAACCGCTACGGCGGCAATGAAAACATTGAGGCTGTTGAATTTATGAAGCACATGAATTCCGTACTGCTGGGGCGACTGCCCGGCATAATGATGATCGCGGAGGAATCCACCGCCTGGCCGGGCGTATCGCGGCCGCCCCACGACAACTGCCTTGGTTTTAACCTTAAGTGGAACATGGGCTGGATGAACGACTTCCTTACCTACATTTCCAAGGAACCCATACACCGGCGCTACCACCACAACCTACTAACCTTTAGCATGGTGTACGCTTACACGGAAAATTTTGTCCTGGTGCTGTCCCATGACGAGGTTGTGCATGGCAAGGGTTCCCTTATTGGCAAGATGCCGGGGGATTTATGGCAGAAATTCGCCAACCTGCGCCTGGCCCTTGGGTTTATGTACGGGCATCCCGGCAAGAAGCTGCTGTTCATGGGGGGCGAATTCGGCCAGTTTAACGAATGGAGCGAAGCCCGCGCGCTGGACTGGTTCCTGCTGGAATATGACCATCACAGGAATTTGCAGCGTTTTGTAAAGGATTTAAACCATCTTTACAAGAACGACCTGCCCATGTGGTATGACGACTTCAATGGCAATGGCTTTGAGTGGATAGACTGCAACGACGCGGACAGAAGCCTGGTGGCGTTCATGCGAAAAGGCCCGGCCCAGGAGAGCGGAACCTCCGGCGGGACCGGAACCTCCGGCGGGGCCGGAACCTCCGGCGGGGATTTAACGATTTTTATTTGCAATTTTACGCCTGTACCTCTTGAATACCACAAGACAGGCGTGCCTCTTGAAGGGGAATATCGCGAGGTATTGAACAGCGACGCCGAAATCTATGGCGGAAGCGGCGTTGTTAATCCAGGGCCCTTGTTCAGCGAGAAGGTGGAATGCCAGGGCCAGCCCTTCGCGCTGCCGGTCCGTGTGCCGCCCCTGGGCATAAGCGTTATTAAGCCGGCGGCACAATTAGGGCTTATCCCTAAATAAAGCGGAATGGCTTAAATACTGGATTTTAAAACACAGAAATGGCGCAAAATCAGCATTTTTGTCTATTAAGGGATAGGCTTTTAACATCAAAGGAGATAAATTTATGAAAACGCTTTTCAGCGGAATACAACCCAGCGGCGGCGCGCCGTCGCTGGGCAACTATGTGGGCGCGCTGCGCAACTGGGTAAAATTGCAGGAGCGTTACTTTTGCGTGTACAGCATAGTGGATATGCACGCCATAACCATAAGGCACGACGCGGCGGAACTGCGGAAAAACTGCCGCGACATGCTTGCGTTTCTAATCGCCACTGGGATAGACCCGGAAGCCAGCGTCCTTTATTACCAGTCCGCCGTGCCGGCCCACGCGGAACTGGCTTGGATTCTTAACTGCTATACCTATATGGGCGAGCTGAGCCGCATGACGCAATTTAAAGAGAAGTCCAAAAAACATCAGGACAATATAAACGCGGGGCTGTTCACCTATCCGGTATTGCAGGCGGCGGACATCCTGCTGTACAACGCGGGGTTTGTGCCTGTCGGCGAGGACCAGCGCCAGCACCTGGAGCTTTCGCGGGATATTGCCATACGTTTCAATAATATGTACGGTGACGTGTTTACGGTGCCCGAGGCGCTGATACCGGAATCCGGCGCGAAGATTAAAAACCTGCAGGACCCGTCCCGCAAAATGAGCAAGTCTGACGGAGACGGCGACCAGGGGGTAATTTATATGCTGGACCCGCCGGATTCCATCGCGTCGAAAATAAAACGCGCTGTTACCGATTCCGAAAGCGAGGTGCGCTATTCGGAAACCAAGCCCGGTGTCAGCAACCTGCTGGACATTTACAGCGTTTTTACCGACAAAACCATAGCGGAAGCCGAAAAAGACTTTGCGGGCGTAAAGTACGGCCCGTTTAAAAACGCGGTGGCCGAAACAGTGGCGGCCGCCCTGTCCGCCATACAGTCCCGGTACCGCGAAATATCCGCGGACAGCGCCTACTTGGACAAGGTTATAGCGTCAAACACCCCGCGGGCCGCGGCAATAGCGGAAAAAACCCTTAAAGCGGTTAAGGAAAGGATAGGATTTCCGTTATGAACAACAGAACGGCTGTTAAGAAATTAGTCGTCGCGGGCATGATTGCCGCGGCTTACACTGTGCTTACCCTTGCGCCCGTGGTTAAAGAATTAAGTTTTTACGCCGTTCAATTGCGCCTTGCCGAAATTTTGAACCTGGCCGCGTTTATTGATCCCATATACGGCACGGGTGTTGTGCTGGGCTGCTTTATTTCCAACCTGGCCTCCCCCTTTGGAATGATGGACGCCCTGCTGGGCACGGCGGCGACAGCCCTGGCCGTGTTCCTCATCGGGCGCACAAAGAACTTGTTTGCCGCTTCCCTGTGGCCCGCGCTTGTCAACGGCGCTATTATCGGCGCTGAAATAAATTTTTTTGAAAACGTGCCCCTTGGGCCCGCTTGGTTCCTGAACCCATTGCTGGTCATGGCCGGGGAACTGGCGGTTGTTACGGCTGTGGGGTATCCGGTGTTCAAGTTTTTTGTGCTTAACAGAGTGCTTGCCAGCAAATCCTAATATCAAACATAATTGTATAATTTTGCTGTTGACACAAGCGCGTCTGTATTGTATAGTTTAAATGTTCCAGGAACAAATTTAATGTGAAAGGGGCTGGTCGAATTTGAAAATGATTAAGGTGGTTTCTATATAAACAGAGAAGGCGCGGTGGAAACCGGGCCTCATGGCAGAGTTGCTGCCGTTAGGGATGCTTAGGCATCCCTTTTTTTATTTTTTTTATATACTCACGAACGTTGAGATTTGTTATAGGGGGGGGGGCACATGCGCAAACTTAAGAAAAAAATAAACAGTCCCTTTTACAGTCGAACAAGCTCGACTATCATTAAAAAGCTGTACCCGCATCAAAAAAAGCTGTACCCGCCGCGCTTAAGAAGGGGTCTGGGGGCGAAGTCCCCAGCGGGGTTTGGGGCCTAACGATGCTTTGTTCGTTGGCCCCTAACGGTGAACTGTCCGTTGGTCTTAACCTTTTGACCTTCCCCAAGCCTTAAGTTCGCGCCAATGGGGCTGTTTCGGGCGGGCGCAGGACGTGAGCGTCCGCCCTCCGCGGCAATTCCCCTGAATAAGGAGGTGTTTGTATGGCGGTGAAGAAAACTCTGCCGGCGCGGCTGGCCCAGCAAAAGTATCTGCTGGCGATGCTGGCGCCGGCGGTAGTGTACGTGGCGGTATTTGCCTATATGCCAATGTGGGGGATGCTGATAGCGTTCTTCGACTATAACCCCGGCCTGGGGCTGACGGGTAGTCCGTTTGTCGGGCTGCGGTATTTCCGCGAGTTTTTAAGGACGCCGGATTTTCCTCTGCTGATGCGCAACACTCTTGCCATAAGCGCCCTTAACATTATTTGCGGCACAGTGTTTCCCGTGCTGTTCGCCGTGCTGCTTAACGAGCTGTTTCTGCGCCGTATGCGCAGGGTTATACAGACCATTTCGTACCTGCCGCACTTTATCAGTTTTGTTGTGGTCGCCAATATAGCTTCCACACTGCTTTCACCGGACGGCGGGCTGGTCAATCGCGTGCTTATCTCCTTGGGGGTTATTGACAAGCCGATATTCTTTCTGACCCAGGCGCGGCTGTTTTGGTTCCTGGTAGCCGGTATAAACGTTTGGAAGGAAATGGGCTGGGGCGCTATTATTTATATAGCGGCGATCACAAACATCGACCCCCAGCTGTACGAGGCCGCCACTGTGGACGGCGCGGGCCGGTTCCGGCGCATATGGCACATAACCCTGCCGGGTATTCTGCCCACGGTTATCGTACTGACCATAATGGCGCTGCCCGGGCTGCTGGAGGCCGGGTTCGACCCTTCCTTTTTATTGGGCAACCCTATGGTCTCGGATTATTCCCGGGTGCTGGATACCCATATATATACCGTCGGCTTGCAGCAGGGGCGGTATCCTCTGGCCGCCGCCGTGGGGCTTATGAGGATGGGTGTCGGGCTGGCGCTTATTTTATCCGCTAACGCCTGGGCACGCAGGGTTAGTGAGTACAGCTTATTTTGACGTGCATGGCGGATTGTTTAAATCCGTATTGTATCGAGGTCTTCGGACTTGTTCCCATAGGCGCGGGCTTAAGAAAAAAACATTTATTGAAAGCGGGCGAACACAGTCCGCCCCTACAGAAAAGCGCCGCACCCGCGTGCCTTTAAGAAGGGGTCTGGGTCGAGCAAGCTCGACTATCGGGGGCGAAGTCCCCAGCGGGGTTTGGGGCAGAGCGCCAAGGTCTTAACGCTTCGTAACTGTCACGCGGTGAAATATTTTTTTCCCCTTTTGTATCATCAGCGGATTCTCAAATTCATCCGGCGTTACAACGCGCTCGAAATTTTCCACAGCCGCGCCGTTTAGCCTAAGCCCTCCCTGGGCTATTAACCTGCGGCCCTCGCTGCGGGATGTGATAAGTCTTGTTTTCTCTAAAAGCTCGATTATGCCCAGCCCGCCGGCAACCTCTCCGGCCTCAAACTCTGTAGAGGGCACGGAACCGCCCTCCGCCCCGTCCGCAAACAAGGCCCGGGCGGCTGTAAGCGCCTCGTCCGCCGCTTCCTGACCGTGCACTGTCTTCGTTACCTCGTAAGCCAGCACTTCCTTTGATTTGTTTATCTCGCTGCCGACAGCACCGCCCAACCTGCGCACTTCCTCCATCGGCAGAAAGGTCAGAAGGCTCAGCAGCTTCTTTACGTCACGGTCGTCCACATTCCGCATGTACTGGAACAGATCGTAGGGCGAAGTCCTGGCGGGGTCCAGCCACACGGCGCCAGCCGCCGTCTTGCCCATCTTAACGCCTTCGCCGGTTTCCAGCAGCGTAAAGGTCATGCCATAGGCCGGCGTGTTCTCTATCTTGCGTATCAGCTCCACACCGCCGATTATATTCGACCACTGGTCATTGCCGCCCAGCTGAAGTTTACAGCCGTACCTCCTGTATAACTCCAAAAAGTCATAGGACTGCATCAGCATGTAATTAAACTCGAAAAATGTCAGACCCTGCTCCATCCGCGTCTTGTAGCACTCTGCCGCAAGCATTCTGTTCACGGAAAAATGCACGCCGTATTCCCTTATAAACGGAATGTATTCAAGCCGCAGCAGCCAGTCCGCGTTATCCACCAGCAACGCGCCTCCGGTGCCTTCGCCAAAGTCAATGTAGCGCGACATCTGCTTCTTAAAGCTGTCCACGTAGTGCTGAATTGTTTCACGTGTCATCATTTTGCGCATGTCCGTCTTAAAAGACGGGTCGCCTACCATACCCGTTCCGCCGCCTAACAGCGCTATCGGCCTGTGGCCCGCCCGCTGCAGGTGCATCATCGCCATTATGGTCAGGAAATGTCCGATAGTCAGGCTGTCCGCCGTAGGGTCAAACCCAATGTAAAACGTTACCCGCTCGTTACCAAGCAATTCCCTTATCTCCCGCTCGTGGGTGCACTGCTGTATAAAGCCGCGTTCCCGCAAAGTGTCAAATACGTTGTCCATACATATTCTCCTTTAAAAAATTTCATTTTTTGTAGCTTCAGCATTATGAATTTATTATAATAGCCTTGTCAATAGTCTTGTATACCAATCGAATGGAGGATATAATGAGTATATTAACCCTAAACGACGCCCAGCTTTCCGCGGTAAGGCACTCCGGCGGCCCGATGCTTGTGCTGGCCGGGCCCGGCAGCGGTAAGACCACCGTCATTGCCTACCGCGTTAAAAATTTAACAGAAGTCCGCGGAATACCGCCCAATGATATTCTGGTTATAACTTTCACAAAAGCGGCCGCGCAGGAGATGCGGAACAGGTTTTTATCCCTTGGCGGGTCCGCCGGCGTAAGTTTCGGCACGTTCCATTCCTTTTTCTTCAGAATAATCCGCGGCGTGTACGGATACGAGGCGGGCATGGTTCTGCACGATTACGAACTCAAGGAACTCATAACCGGCTTACTTGCCAAGATGGGCGTGCGCGAGGCCCGGGACGCGGACTTTATCTCAAACGTCACAACCGAAATTTCGCTGGTTAAAAACGACCTGGCAGACGTAACCCGCTTTAACTCGAAAAGCCTGCCGGCTGAGGATTTTATTAAACTGTACAAGGCTTATGAAGAACAGAAGGCCGTCATAAACCGTATTGACTTCGACGATATGCTGCTGCTGTGCCACGAGCTGCTGTCCCAGCGCCCCGTGCTGCTGGACCATTGGCGCGCGCGGTACAAGCACATCCTAATCGACGAGTTTCAAGACATAAACCGCGTCCAGTACGAATGCGTAAGACTGCTGGCAAGCGGCGGACTGTTCGCTGTAGGGGACGACGACCAGAGCGTCTATGGTTTCCGCGGGGCGAGTCCGGAGTTTATGCTTAACTTCCCCGAGGATTTCCCAGGAACCACACGTGTGACTCTAACGATTAACTATCGTTCGACTGACCCTATAATAAGATTTTGCGGCAAGGTAATCTCTCGCAACAAAGCGCGCTATGAGAAAAAGATGACAGGAACAAGAGCGGACGGCGCCAAGCCGCGTATAATTGAAAGCGACAACATAAGCGCGGAAGCGAGCCGGATAGGCGAGGAGCTTATACAAAAGGACATGGACGTAAATTCCACGGCGGTTATCTACCGGACGAACATTCAAGCGCGCGCCTTTGTGGATATGTTTATGGGCCTTAACATTCCGTACCAGTTAAAGGACGAAATGCCGGTTATTTACGGCCATTGGATAGCCGAGGACATATGCGCCTACCTGCGTTTGGCGCTGAACCGGCAGTTAGACGGCGAACTGGCGCGTATCATAAACAAGCCGGCCCGCTACATCAGCAAGAGTATACTGGCGGACGCGCGCAAGGCCGGCGGCGGGCTGCTAAACGCTCTGTACTCCATACCTATGGAGTCCTGGCAGCTTACCCGAATAGAGGAGCTTATGTTCTATTTAAACGCCATTGCCAGCCGGCGCCCCTACGACGCGTTTAGATATATCCGCGAGTCTGTGGGGTACAACGAATATTTAAGGAACTACGCCGAATACAAAAAAATAAAGCCCGCGCCCCTGACGGAGGTTTTAAACGAATTACAGGAAGGCGCGCGGAGTTACGAGACTATTCAACAATATTTGAAACATGCGGACGAGGCGGTCGAGGAGTCAAAATCGCAAAAGCGGCGGACGCAGGGCTCGGGCGTTACCCTAACTACCATGCACAGCGCCAAGGGTTTGGAATTCGACAATGTGTTCGTGGCGTCGGTGGTTGAGGGCAGCATTCCCCACGGGCGCTGCGCTTCCGACGCTGAGCTTGAGGAGGAGCGCAGGCTGTTTTATGTCGCGGTTACCCGCGCCAAAGAGAATTTATACATATCTGTCGTACATAGCAGATATGAGAAAGAAACGGTGCCCAGCCGGTTTGTAAATGATTTTATTACTAATGGGAGGAAAGCCAAATGAGAAAAAAATGGGACAAAAAAAGACGCGTCGCCGCGTCGGCCATTGCGTTAATTATTATTGTCGTAATGCTCTTGGGGTTTGTGGCGCAGTTTTTTATTTAGGTTTCAAAGAAATTCTTTCAAGCCGTATTGGCGTTTCAGAAAGGCATGGTTTTAAATATGCTGTCATTCCTTAGGCATTAGGACCATGTCCCATTGGCGCAAACTTAAAAAAATAACCAGTCCCTTTTCTTAAAAAGGCTGTACCTGCATCAAAAGCGCTTCGTCGAGCAAGCTCGACTATCGGGGATGAAATCCCCGGCGGGGTTTGGTGCCAACGAACAAACCATCGTTAGGCCCCAAAAGCGCGAGCTTAAGAAAAAAATAACCAGTCCCTTTTGTTAAAAAGGCTGTACCTGCCCCAAAAGCGCCGCATTAGCCGCCCTTGAGAAGGGGTCTGGGGATGAAATCCCCAGCGGGGTTTGGGGCAGAGCCCCAAGGTTTTAAGGTTTTAAGGTTTTAAGGTCTTAAGGTTTTAAGGTCTTAAGGTCTTAATCTTTTGACCTTCCCCAAACCTTACGCCCATGGGGCAGAGCCTCCAAGCCCTTAATCTTTTGACCTTGCCCTAAAAATAAAGCCGTGTATAACCGCCCCAGCGGTACCGACCGCGAAGACGGCGAAGAAAATATTGGAGAGTAAATCGCAGCCCCTTATAAACGCGAGAGTATCCGTGAAAGCACTCAGATTTAAGTCAAAGAGAGGACTCACGCATCCGCGCCAAACCGCGGCCAGTTCCACCGCAAGCCTGCCGCCCGCCGCCAGCGCGGCGGCAATCGCGGCAGTCAGCAGCGCCAGCAGTACCAGGGCCGCGGCCCGGTTAAAATTCTGCCGGAGCAGTTCCTTCAGATAGAATTGCTTTCGCAGTTGGCGCAGCTCGGTTAAAATCCCGGCCATTACTTCCCAGCATTTGCCAATCAGCCATAGCCCAAGCCCGTAAGCCCCTATAATAAGTGCAATCCAAAACTTGCCGCGTATAACTTGTACAAGAACTCCCAGATTGACCAGCTTGTACTTGGTTTCAACCACACCGGCCTGTTTCAGCACGCTCGTAATACGCTCCTGAGTCACCGAACCCTCCAGCGCGCACATGAAGGTGTCAGGCCGTTCCTCTGGATAAAGGGTCATGGGCACGTATAAATTCCTCTGTAAGTTCCGGTCCGCCTCGCCGGAGCCTGCGCGTCCGGTATCGTCAATAACCCCAGCAACCGCAAAGGTCTTCCCGCCCATAGTAAAGGTGTTCCCCACAACACTTACCGCCCCAAAAATGTCAAAAGCCGCCTTCTTGTTCATAACCGCAACAGCAGCACTGTTTTCCTGGTCCTTAGCGGTAAAAAATCCCCCGCTTAGTATTCCGCTCCTCATTATAAACGGGTACGTATATCCGCAGCCCTTAACCGCAACCTCGTATCCAACGCCTTCCACCTGTATTATACCCTCGTGAGCAAGCTCGCAGGTTATTAGAAATTCTTCTTCGTTTATGTCCTCCAGCGTTTCCTGGGAACAGCCCGCCGGACTGTCCGGCCCCGCAGCCGTCCCGGCGGCAGGACTTTGACCCGCAAGGGGGGCGGCGAAAAATAAACGCGCGTAACCCCTGTAATCTTGCGCGGCGATTGCCCCAAGAACCGCCAGTGTCAGCGCTGCGGGGATAAATGGAAAAATTTTCGCCCTAATCCACAAAGAAATCACTCTCGTTCTTTAGTTTTATGGTCTCGTCTTCATAAAAGGGCTTGTCGCTTAGCAGGGCAACCGGCTCGAAAAAGTCCACGCCGCCGGTTATTACAGTGTATTCCGCGTCCGAATCGCCAATATACACCCGCCGTTTTGCCGTGTAAAATTCCTTGCCCATTATACCTTCCCGGCGCTTTATCTGATACAAAAAATACCCGTCGCTGTCCCGGTTAACAGCCCCGTTGGCCACAAGGATATAGGACTTCCCGCTCTCCTTCTCAAAGCTGATATCAAAGGTCTCGCCCGCCGTTACCTCTGGTTCTGACTTTATGGACACTGTCACTTCTTTGTGATTCTCCGCCAGCGTAATTTTCGTCACAACGCCCTCTACCACGCGGGACGCGTTGGAAAGCTCGCAGCTGTCCCCCACTATGGTAAAATTATTGTCCAGCGAAACAGGGCACACAACCTTGAACGCGCTGCCAACCCCAAAGCTGGCCAGCAGCTGTTTAGCGTTTACATACTGTCCCTCTTTCACGTTAAGCTCTATAACCGTGCTGTTCTCCGGCTCGGAACCGGCCCCGCCGGAGGTTCCGGTCCCGCCGGTTATAACCAGGCTGTCGCTGTACTTCCTTAAAATCCGACGGTACGCCGCTTCTTGTATCTCCAAGCCCTGTCTGTCCAGTTCCTTGGTCTTTATTTCCTGGCTCAACTGCTGCTTTTCGTACTCGTAGTCTTTTAGCTGCTTTGCCCGCGCTTCTTCCCAGTCCGCCGCGCCCTCGTCCAGGACCTTTCGCGTGTTTTCGCGCTTACGCCTTAAATTGTCAATATTGTATTCCGCATTTTCCAAGGCCTTCCTATGGCTTTCCAGACTCTCCGCTTCCTTGTCCTCAAGGGTTTGCCGCAGTTTCGCGCAAGTGTCCCGCTGACTTTTGAGCGCCCGCCCGCTGTTCTCCAAATCCTGCCGCGCCGCGCTGCCCGCGTTGTACAAAATCTCCAGCCGTCCGTATTCCTCTTCCGCTTTGTCGAGTTCTTCCTGCGCGCGCTCCAGCTCATATTCGTGGTCCGCGCGCTCCTGGGCGGCCTTGGCCTCCTGGTCGCGCTTAAGCGCTTCGTAATCCGACTCCGCTTTTGCCAGGTCCAGTTCCAACTGCCGCAGCTCGTACTCTGCCCCGCTGTCCGTCTCATAAGTCTCGCTGTTAAGCTCTTCAACCTTCCGGTCTATATTCGCCAGGCGCAGGTTTATATTTTCAACCTCAAGGGCGTTCCTTGCGCGCGCGACCTCCAGCTCCGAAAGCCGCTGCAGCGTATCCTCCTCATCAAAGCTCATGGTCATTATAGCCTGCCCCTCTGTTACAGTGCCGCCTTCGCTGACCTCCACGCTCTCTACCGTCCCGCCTGTTTCAGCGTATATTTCGACGATATTCTCCCATTCCGCCACGCCCCGTGTTACTTCCTCTTTGTTTAAACGCCCGTTAAGGGGCGCTGTCGCTGTCACCAGAGGCAGGTTGTAAGTATAGATGGTCTTTGAAAAGAATATAAGCACTGTCAGCAGCGCCGCTATTAAGACGCCTAGTTTCATATCCATCCCTCACTTTATACCCGATAATTCTATTCCCTTTTCCAAATCCTTTTGACCAACAATCAGCATCCAAAGGGGCGGAAACATGTACACACAGGAAGCCGCGAAAACAAGGGAAATCCGGCCGTCCGCTATTCTCGAAAGATAGACGGACAGCGGCTCCTTAGTGTAGTCCTTTATAAAAATCACGGCTTGCTCCACGATATTCCAATACTCTATAAAGGTCAGCATCATGTACGCCGCTATACCGGAGCGCATTTGCGGCAGGACCACGCGGCAAAAGATATACCATTCTCCCGCCCCGTCTATGCGCGCGGCTTCCAGGTTAGCCTCAGGCAGCCCCTTCATGCTTTGCCGCAGCAGAAACGTCCCAAAGGGGCTGAAAATACCCGGCAAAATAATGGCCAAATACAGGGAGCTGTCCTTTATTTTAAGAATATCCGCCATTATATAATTGGGCACAAGCACGGCCTGCAGGGGCATAAGCATTACGACAATATAGGCGAAGAAGACGGCTTCCTTGAAGCGCCACCGCCAAACGCGGAACCCGTAAGCGCCGAGCAGGGATACAACCAGCCCGCCCAGCACCACCGGCAGCGTGATTTTTACGGAATTGACCAGCAAAAGCATAAAGGACGGCTGGTTTACAAGCACTTCGGCGTACTGGTCCAGCGTAACCTCGTTGGGCAAGAGCGCTATGGAAGTGAATTTTTCTTTGATACCTTCCGCAATGTCAAATACAGAGAGTTTGTCGGTATAGCGAAGGCTGATTTCCATTTCTGTCATAAAGGAATTAGTAACGGTTACGGCCAGCGGCAGCGCGAGCAAGACTGACATTAAGGCCAGGAAAGCACTCGGCGAAGTTAAGCCGCGGACGGTCCGCCGTTCGGATTTGTCCGTTCCGCCGCGCCTGTTCATTGGGACACCTTCCTTTCCAGCTTAAACAAAAACTGTGTAAATGCGGTAATAATCAGCACGAACACAGTGGTGGCTGCCGCCAGTTTTTGATAGTCCAGCGAGTAAAACATATTGTTCATGAAGTGCTGGAGGGTATAGACGCTTTCATGGGGATAGCTGCCCATCAGGAGGTATACCTCTTTAAAGACTTTAAAGGAGTTTATGACGGACATAATCAGCACCAGCAGAAAGGTTGGCATCAGGCAAACGGCCGTAATATGGCGGAAGGTCTGCAGGGCGTTCGCGCCGTCGGCCTGCGCGGCTTCGTAATATTCCCTTGGGATATTGTTAAGCCCGGCGAGGAACAGTACCACGTTATACCCCATGTTTTTCCATAGGAAAATAATCAAGATAACCCAATTGGTCTCCAGCCATTTGACTCTAGCCTGACCCAGCGCCGCGAGGATTCCGTTAAGATGCCCGCCGGAGGAGAACATCAGCCGCCAGAAGAACATCATGGAGCCTGAGGGTATTACCAATGGGATTAAGAACACCAGTGTAAACAGTTCTCGGCGCTTTCCGGCGAGTTTATTAATAAGCATCGCCGCCAGAAGCGACAGCAGGATATTAAAGGGCACGCTTGTGCCCACAAAGATAAAGGTGTTCCGCAAGCCTATCAGGTACGACTTGTTGTGAAACAGGTCAATAAAGTTCTTTAGGCCGACAAAGGCTCCGCCGATGGGTTTATTTACAAACGCATAGCCCAACGCGATTAGAAACGGCAGGATAAAGAAGACTATGAACCCCGCCAGGCTCGGTATAACGAACAATACATGCTTTTTCATTACTCTTTACTCATTAAGATACAAGCTGATTCTGTTTTGCAGTGTGTCCGCGACTTCGGAGGCGGTTTTCTGGCCGCTGAAGAAGTTTGTAACCTCCGCGTCTATGAGGGCTGCGATGGACGCGTCCGCTACATGGACTTTGTTCAGGCCGTCGGAATAATGCTCCAGAACCGCGATGTACTTGTCGTACACTGCCTGCTGCTCGGCGTCAAGCTCCCCTTGGGCTTGCTGCCCTTGAAGCGGTTCCCTTTGGGTTTGCTGGCCTTGGGGCGGTTCCCCTTGAAGCTGCTGGCCTTGGGGCGGTTCCCCTTGAAGCTGCTGGCCTTGGGGTGGTTCCCCTTGAAGCTGCTGGCCTTGAGGCGGTTCCCCTTGAAGCTGCTGCCTGCCTGATTGGGGCGCGCCTTCAAATTGCGCGTCCACCGGGAGCGTACCCATAATGTTCCTTTTGGCGTATTCAAAGAGGGCGTTATTATTTACTGGCAAACCCATCATGCTCAGGGAAGATACGGACGCGTCACTGGCCAGGTATTCAATAAATTCCCACGCCAGTTCCTTGTTCTTAGAATTCGCGTTTATGCTATAGGCTTGCGGGAAGGAAACAGCCGCGCCGCCGTCCGCGTCCGCGGCCAAGCCTGCCAGCGCGTCGTCGTCCGTATTGCCGGCGCCGCCCGCGCGTGTTACTACCATATTCATACGGCCTGGGATGTTATTAAAGAACTGCAGCAGCTGCGCAGCTTCCAAGGCCTTAAAGAAAAACCGCTCCTGGCGTATTTCCATAGAGTCCGTTACAAATATTTCCTCCTGTGACTGGGTTTGACCCAAGTATCCCTGGGCTGTGTAGGATTTTACAGATTCCAGCATTTCCACAAAGGCGCCGCCGGTAAAGTCAGCGGTTTTTTCATCCAGATTAATGAAGGTTTCGTAATTTTCACGCAAAAGCCGCTGGAAGAACACGTTGTCCGTCATACCGAACATCTTAATCGGGTTTTCGGTGTTTTCGGCGTTTACGCTGTTAAAGGAGTCCAGCCCAATCTCCAACAGCCCGGAGTGTGTGAACGGCCCGCCGGTGTCCAGCCGCTGCCGCGCGGCTTCGTTAAGCAGCGTGGTATCGTAGGCGAAATAATTAAACGTGTAATTCACCGGAAAGATGTACTGTTTACCCTTATACTTTGCCGCGTCCAAAATATTCGTCCGGTAATCCGCGGCGTTAAAGCTGGGGTCGCTCTCCATAAACTCCGACAAGTCCAGGATCTGGTCCTTATCCGCGTATTTATAGTAGGGCAGTACGTCCATCGCCAGGATATCCGCGCCTTCGCCGCTCATAAGCGCCGTATTTACGCTGTTGATGTAGTCCGCGCGCTCCTGTGTTTGGTCGCCCACTTGTATAACGGCCATACGCCGGCCTTCTTCTTCGCGCGTCTTTATTTCCGGCATAGCTGAAAAAGTTTCCACCGCTATGTCCGTACCTGGATGAACGGCTTCAAAGGCCTGGGCCGCAGATTCCAGGGCATCCTTATAAGTCACTGTGTCGAAGCAGGACACCGTGATACTTCCGGAAACCCCTTCCTCCGCAGGCGGGGCGGCGGTTACGGCCCCACCGGAGGCTCCGGCCCCACCGGAAGCTCCGGTCCCACCGGCGCCCGGTCCGCAGGCTGCCGCCGAAGCGGCGAGAGCCACCAGGCAGAAACAACACATTAATTTTTTCATGCGATTCCCTCCAAAATATTTTTTAGCCAACCACTTAGAATTTTCGCTTTGCGAAAACGCGGCTGCGCCGCCAACGGACAAAGCGCCGTTAGCTTGTTCGCCGGGTTCTTTTCGGTTGTCTTGGGAAAAGATACACTGCCCGCATGAAGCTAATATGAAGCATATGTAAATAATTAATGAACGCCGCCGCAAGTCCCATTGGCGCGAACTTAAGGAATGGGGAAGGTCAAAAGACCTAAGACTTAAGACCTAAGACCTAAGACCTAAGACCTTGGGGCTCTGCCCCAAACCCCGCTGGGGACCTAACGATGGTTTGTTCGTTGGCCCCCGATAGTCGAGCTTGCTCGACGCAGACCCCTTCTTAAGGGCGGCAAGTACAGTGTTCTTAATAAAAGGTACTAGTGGTGAATCCGCTCATAAATCATAGTAGGGGCGAACCAACGGACAAATCACCGCAACGGACAACCCACCGTTAGGGTTCACCCGCACTCCCGCGACATTTGCACTTGAAACTACTGGCCGAAAATATTTATTTCTTCTTTAAAATATCGACGGATACACCACTAGTTATTTTTTTCTTAAGTTTGCGCTTATGGGGTTTGGGGCCAACGGACAAATCATTATTAGGCCCCTAACGGTGAACTGTCCGTTGGTTTTAAGGTTTTGACCTTTCTCATTCCTTAAGTTCGCGCCTATGGGCAGAACCACCAAGGTCTTAAGGTTTTGACCGTTCTTATTCATAATGTTTGTGAATACTGCGAAAATTTACCTGCCGCCCTCCCATGTGCCGACTTTGGTGTTTCGCTTTTCATCTTCGTCGAACCAGGTAGAGGTAACGCACTTGGAATCTGTGAAGAACCTTACGCCATCCTTGCCCAATGTGTGTAAATCCCCAAAGAAGGATTGCTTGTGCCCCGAAAAGGGGAATAACCCCACAGGCACGGGAATGCCCACGTTAATGCCAACCATGCCGCCGTGGGTCCTGCGGGCAAATTCCCGGCTGTAATAACCGCTTTGGGTGTAAATAACCGAACCATTGGCAAATCGGTTACCGTTCATAACCCGCAGACCTTCCTCAAAATTCCGCACCCTTTTTATACATACTACCGGCCCGAATATTTCTTCGCTGCCCACTGTCATCTCCGGCGTAACATGGTCCAGTATTGTGGGGCCAAGGTAAAAGCCCTTTTCAAAACCCTTGACAGTTACGCCCCGTCCGTCAAGAACAAGCTTCGCCCCCTCGGCGGCGCCTTTTTTAATCCATTTCGTCACAGCGTCCCTGTGGCTGGCCGTGACCAGCGGCCCCAACTGTGAAGCCTTGTGGTACGCCGGCCCGACTACCAGCTCACGAGCGTATTCCGCAAGCAGTTCTACCAGCCTGTCCGCTATGGACTCCTGCGCGACGACCACCGGCAGCGCCATACACCGTTCCCCCGCGCAGCCAAAGCCGGAATTGATAATCCCTCTGGCGGAACGCTCCAGGGCCGCGTCCTCCATGACCAGCGCGTGGTTTTTCGCCTCGCAAAGGGCCTGGACTCTCTTACCGTTTGCGGCCGCCGTAGAGTAAATATGCAGTCCGACCTCGGTAGACCCAACAAAACTCACGCCCTTTATGTCCGGGTGCTTCAGGAGAAGTTCGGCTTCCACCCTGCCGCATGTGACTATGTTAAGCACGCCGCCGGGCAGCCCCGCCTCCTGCCACAGTTCCGCGCAGCGCATGGCTGTCATTGGGGTCATTGACGCCGCCTTTATTACCAGCGTGTTGCCAGTCGCTATACACAAAGGCGCCATCCACCCCATTGGAATCATGCCGGGGAAATTAAAAGGCACAATTCCCGCGAACACGCCTAGGGGCTCCCTGTACAGCACCGTATCATAGCCCTTGGAGGCGTCCATCAGCGACTCGCCCATCATTAGGCTGGGGACGCCGCAGGCAAGCTCCACCGGCTCGATTACCTTTAATATGTCGCCACGGGCTTCTTCCCACACTTTCCCGTGCTCGCGCGCCACCAGGCAGGTCAGCTCGTCCAGGTCCCTGTTCAGAAGCTCCCTAAACTTGTACAAAACCTGCGCGCGCTTCAGCGCCGGCGTTTGCGACCATTCCCCGTAAGCGTCTTTCGCCGCGCCCACGGCCGCTTCCACCTCGCTCGCGGCGCAGCGGGGCGCTGCGGCTATTACTCCGCCTGTGCTGGGGTTAAAAACATCCATGTATTTGTCTGTCACAGATTCCAGCCACTTGCCGCCCGCAAAATATTTAAGCTTTTTTATATCACTCATCTTTCAATCCTCCAATTTATTGACATAATGAATATTCCAGGATAAAATTGAAGTATACTTTAATATATCCTGAAATAGAGGTATGTTATGGAATATATTCCTAGAAGTTTAGAACGAAAATTCATGCGAATGAGCGCGTTTTTTAAGGCTGTTCTATACTAAGGCGCGAAAAGAAATGCGCTTTTCACGCCGGTTGTTGGTTGCTCACACACGAAAACACTGAAAGATTTTTAGAAGATGTTTTCGTGTGTGAGTATAGTTACGGGCGCGAGACAGGTAGGCAAGACCACCATGCTGAGACATTTGGCAAAGAGCCAGAACCGAACCTACGTTACGCTGGATAACCTAATGGCGCGTAATCTCGCCAAGAGCGACCCCGTTTTATTTTTCCAAACCTATAAGCCGCCTATCATCATCGACGAGGTGCAATACGCGTCGGAGCTGTTCAGTCAGATTAAAATTCTGTGCGACGAGCGTGAGGTTCCCGGGCAATTTTGGCTTATCGGTTCCCAGCAATTCGCTCTTATGAAAAACGTGCGGGAGACCCTGGCTGGCAGAATCAGCATTTTAGAGCTGCACAGTTTTTCCATGAATGAAAAAGCCGGCGTCAGTTTTGACGAAGAAACAGACAGCCGGCTGCGGCTGGATTTCTCGTTGCAGTGCCTGCAAGCGCGGCAGGCCAAGGTACCACGGAATGATATTATCCGGGTGTTTGAGCATATCTGGCGGGGCGGGATGCCGCAGGCGCTTGGCGCTGACGCCGAGCAGCTGTGGGAATATTACGACGCCTACGTGAGCACCTATTTAATGCGGGATGCGGCGGAACTAGGCGGAGTCACGGACACACTGCGGTTCGCGAGGTTTCTGACTGCCTGTGCCGCGCTGATTGCGGAACAGGTCAATTACAAGACCCTCGCGGACACGGCGGAAGTATCGCAGCCGACCGTGAAGGAATGGCTGCGCCTGCTCACAGGTTTAGGCATTGTGTATCTTCTGCGGCCCTACGCGAACAACACGCCGAAACGCCTGGCAAAAGCGCCCAAGCTGTATTTTTATGATACCGGGCTGGCCGCGCGCCTGGCCATGTGGCTGACGCCGGAAACACTTATGAACGGCGCGGCCAGCGGGCATTTTTTTGAGAATTTCATAGTCAGCGCGCTGGTAAAAAATTACGCTTATTCCCAGACCAAGGCGGACCTAAGCTATTATCGGGACTCCAACGCCAAGGAAATTGACATCTTTGTGGAAGAAAACAATCTGGTCCATCCTTTGGAAATTAAAAAATCCGCTAGTCCCGACAGCCGCGAGGTAAAAAAATTCGCCGTTCTGGACAAGGCAGCCATTACACGCGGCAGCGGCGGCGTTATATGCATGTGCGAAGAACCCCTGCCCATTGACTCTAAAAACTGCTTTATCCCCTGTAATTTGATATAGGCGCGAGCGGGCAAACCAACGGACAAATCACCGCAACGGACAAATCGCCGCAACGGACAAATCACCGTTAGGGTTCGCCCCCAGAAGTGCGAGCTTAAGAAAAAAATAAACAATCCCTTTTTTAAAAAGGCTGTACCTGCGTCAAAAGCGCTGCGCCCGCCGCCCTTAAGAAGGGGTCTGGGGGCGAAGCCCCCAGCGGGGTTTGGGGCAGAGCCCTAACGGTGAACTGTCCGTTGGTCTTAATCTTTTGACCTTTCCCAAGCCTTAAGTTTGCGCCAATGTGGTTCGCCCCTACATTGGATGCGTTATACTCACACACGAAAACATCTGCGTCGGGCTTCGCCCGACTATCTCTAAAAATCTTTCAGTGTTTTCGTGTGTGAGCAACCAACAACCGGCGTGAAAAGCGCATTTCTTTTCGCGC
>JAISYE010000027.1 GCA_031297485.1 Clostridiales bacterium | reverse complement strand
AATATAAACGGGAAAAAGTTGTCGCACTTGTCGCAAGAACCCCCGAACCCGCCTAGAATCAGGGATTGCGCCTGCGACAACCTCCTGCGACAACCTCTGCGACAACTTGTCGCGGAGGCGCAGCTATGAGAGAAAAGGAACCGGAACGCGAACCGGAACGCGAACCGGCGCAGGCGGTAAGGCTATGGGGGCCTTGCCCTGGTTTCAAACCCCTTTCGGGGGAAAGCGGGTTGCGCAACCACCTACCTATTTTCAGCCCGCATAAATACGGGCTTTTTCGGGAGTAATTTCTTCCATTTTTTATATAGCGCTTTAGAGAATTTTATGCTATGCTGTATGCATAGCCTTCTCCAGTGGCATCCTCCTTTTTTTGCAGAAATAAGGATACCACATTTCTAACGAGAAGGCTATACTTTCTTTGTGGATTTATTTGGAAAAGTTTGAACTCTCAAGAAAGCATGAGAATTTGCCGTTTATTCACCGCGACCCATTGACCGATTGCTTGCAGCCACCGCGCTGGCCAAGGATATGACCATTCTCACTGCGGACAAAAACATTCAGCAATACGATGTTAAGTGGGAATGTTAAAAGGGCGAAAACATATAATTCTGGAGAGTTCAAAGTTTTATAAATAATTACATTTAATCCAATATTAAGAATACAAAGGTATTTCTAAAGCCATAATTATTGTTTGGCGTAAAAAGCTGTTTTTTTTGGCAGACCTGATTTCATAAGGGATTTGCCGATGTCCTGTTTATTTTAGATTTTGCAAAATAGATAATTTTGTAAACAATTTATTGCTTAATATTTGAATATTTGTTAACATTTTGCATGCTTTGAACTCTACAGTGCGGTTAGAATACGCGATAAAAGCTGAAAGGCTGACGCTTTTGATAGCGGCGAAAGAGGCGAAGGACCTGTAAGGATTTATCGGTTACATCGGTTACCTTGAAATGCTAGTGGTGTATCCGCTCATAAATCATAGTAGGGGCGAACCAACGGACAAATCACCGCAACGGACAACCCACCGCAACGGACAACCCACCGTTAGGGTTCACCCGCACTCCCGCGACATTTGGACTTGAAACTACTGGCCGAAAATATTTATTTCTTCTTTAAAATATCGACGGATACACCACTAGGACGTGTTTGAAAACTAGATTCCGATAGTCGAGCCTGCTCGACGCGGCGCGAAGCGCCGAGCAAGTTCGACTATCATTCCAGTGGTTTCATTCGAAATTTCGCGCTTTGAGGAATTTTCAAACACGTCCTAAACCGAATGAAAAAAACCGAACAGCTTATGCCATTCGGTTTAGAGTAAAACCTATACAGCCCCTTGGGCGCCACTCCTGCCTTGCCCTGTCCTGCTGTATGGTAAAAGTCATTATGACGCCCATATTCCTTACGGATTATGCCATACAATTGTAAATGTTCTGTCAAAATTTGGTGGTGTGCGAATTATGTTGAATCAACTTTCACAGCCCGTTATTCACAAGGCTTGATTTTACTTCATCAACACGTTTTTCACATGACCCAAAAATTGCGTTGTTGTATCTGATTTTTTTGCCGTGGAATGTTACTCCGGCATAAACTTCAAATAATTGTCATACGCCGTCTGATAAATCTCCAGATAAGCGCTTAACCCCGCAGATTCCAAATCTTTCTTGAACTGTTCAAATTCAGTGTCCGCGCCGCCGTCGATAATCCATTTTTGGATAGTGGCGTCGTATACGCTGTTTATCTGGGGCAGAATTTGGTCCAGCCGCGCCTGGTCGTCCGTGGAGAACCATACTCGGGGCGAAACAGCCTTGTACTCTTTCAGCAGTTCCGCCTTTCCCCCGGCGGACTGCTCGTCAAAAAGCCGCTGAGCGTCCCTGGGGTATTCCACAACCGTGTCGTAATAGTCGCTTAAAATAACGTTCGGCCCGCCGATTGTGCTGTATCCGCGCAGCTGCCACCATTCCAGCTCATACTTGGGCTTAATGATTTTTCCGCTTTCGTCCACATCCCAGCGCAAAATGCCGTCGCTGTCCTTAACATACACGCAGCCAATAGCGCCCCAGTTAAGGGTGACCGACTGCTCCGGCTGCATACAGTAGTCCACAAACCGGGCGACTAAGTCGGGATTTTCACATTCCTGCGTAATCATGCCCAGGGTAGTGAAGAACAGCTCGGAATTGTTCCGTATATATCCGGACTTGCCATTGGGTCCGGTAACGCGCGGCATGGAAACGTATCCGGCCTGCACATCCGGATTCGGGACCATACCGTCCGTGCCCCAGGACTGGAACACGCCAATCATGGGCAAATCCTGCTGCAGCTTCTGCTCGTGCAGGCTGGAGCCTGTCGCGCGGGTGGCAAAGGAGTCCGGGTTAAGGATGCCGTCCACATAGAACTGATGGAACAGTTCGCTGGTCTTCTGGAAACCTTCATCCAGCGCCGAGTAAACAATTTTGTCGTCACGCAGCAGCAAATGGTTGCTCGCGTTGCCCGGTCCGGTCTGTACGTCCATTACGCCGAAACACGGCGAAACCCAGCCGAAGATATGGTCCCAGCCCTGGTTAAAATCCCAGCTCAGGGCGTATTCGTCCGCAACGCCGTTCCCGTTAAGGTCGCCCGCGTCCTTTATCTTATACAGCATGTCCACCCATTCGTCCAAGGTGGCGGGCATGGCGATGTTAAGCTGGTCCAGCCATGGCTTGTAAACATATACCGCTCCCGGCGTCATTACCAGCCCGTGCATTTCCTCTGCCCTGGGGAAGCCGTAAATGTGCCCGTCCGGCGCGTAGCTCAGCGCCTTGTATTCCGGCCTGGCCTCGTATATTTTCTGCAGGTTGGGCATGTATTGGTCAATCAAATCCTCCGTAGGCATAAAGATGCCATAGTCCAGATATTGCAGCAAGTGGTTCCGGTCGATGCTGTCCCAAAAGACGTCCGGCAGTTCGTTGTTGGCAAGCATCAACTGCACCCGCTCGCCCGCGCTGCTGCTCGGCACAGTAATCCATTCCACCTGAAGGCCGGTGTCCGCGATGGCCTGCTGCATCCAGAGGTTGTCGTTGGGGTTTTCCGGCTCTACGTCGTTAATGGACTTAAACATGGTAATCTTCGGCTGCTGGGAGGGGTCCAGCACAATAGGGAACCCGCTTTCGCTTTTCCAGGCCGCGGCGGGGGCTTGTCCGGACTCACTGCCCACACCACCTGACGGGGCGGCGCCGCTGTTCCCGCAGGCCGCGGAAACGCCGACAGTCATGACGCATGCTAAAAACACGGCCGTAATTCTTTTTTTCATAAAATATGCCTCCTTAAATTATTATCCTTTAATGGAACCAACCATAACGCCTTGGGTAAAATATTTCTGCGCAAAGGGATACATCACCATAACAGGGACGGAGGCCAGCACAATTACGCAGTATTTAAGCTGGTCCGCGCGCCGGATTCTGTTGGCCGCCTCTGTTTGGCTGAGTCTCATATCCGTCGTGATGGTGTTAAGAATAAGCAGGTCCCTTAAAACAGCCTGCAGGGGCATCTTCTCCCTGCCGTTCAAGTACATAATGGCGTTAAAGTATGAGTTCCAATGGCCGACAGCGTAAAAAATAATCATCACCGCGATTATGGTGGACGACAGCGGCAGTACAATCTTAAAGAAAAATCTGAAATCAGAGGAACCGTCTATTTTGGCGGCTTCAAGTATTTCGTCCGATATATTGGACTGAAAAAACGTGCGCACAACAATTAAGTTGTATACCGATACCGCCCCGGGCAGGATCATGACCCAGATAGTGTCAATAAAGCGCAGGCTCCGCATCAGCATGTAGAATGGAATCATCCCGCCGCTGAAGAACATGGTAAACGTATAAAGAATCATAATGGCCTTTCTGCCCGCCATATCGTTCCGGGAAAGGGCGTAAGCCCCCGGTATGGTAAACAGCAGGTTTACGGCCGTGCCCAGGGTCGTATATACCAGGGAATTCCTGTAGCCGTTTAGTAGCGGCTCGTAGCCGAAGGCCGCCTTGTAGCCTTCGAAAAAGAGCTTGGTCGGATACAGGAGCGGCTTGCCGTTCCCTACCACGGTCGGGTCTGTGATAGAGGCCGCCACAACATAGTACAGCGGGTACAAAACCACGATTACTATAAAAGCCATAAAACAAGCGTTTACAGCGTGAAACACCCTGTCGCCTCTTGATAAGCGCATTCCCTTGCCCAACCTGACCGCCTCCTTTGGCCGGCGCGCCCGCGCGCCGCGGGTTAAAACAAGCTGGTTTGCGTAACTGTTTTAGCCACATAGTTTGACGCCACAAGCAGCACCAAATTCACAACCGAGTTAAAGAGCCCAACAGCAGTGGCAAAGCCGTACTGGGCGTTTTTAACGCCGGTTTTAAAAACATAGGTGGAAATAACCTCGCTGACCGAGAGGTTCATTCCGTTTTGCAGCAGGAACACTTTTTCGTAGCCCACGCTCAGGATATTGCCCACAGCGAGAATGAGCATGATGATAATGGTGGGCAGTATGCCCGGAATGTCTATGTGCCATATGCGCAGCAGTATGCCGGCGCCGTCCATGGAGGCGGCCTCGTGCAGTTCCGGGTTTACGGCGGTAAGCGCCGCCAGGTAGACAATCGCGCTGAAACCCATGGATTGCCAGATGCCTGAAATAATATAAATAGGACGGAAATATTCCGGCCTGACCAGGTACAGCGAATCCTTTCCGGTAAAGGCGGACAGCAGGTTTGACAAAAACCCCGAGGATGGCGCCAGAAACAAAATAATCATGCTGACAAGCACCACAACGGAAATAAAGTTAGGTGCGTAAGTAATCGTCTGGATAAACCGGCGCACCTTGCTGTTTCTGACCTGGTGCAGCAGCAGCGCGAAAATAATCGGCGCGGGAAAGGAGCACAGCAGGGACATTACGCTTAACACAACCGTGTTTTTCAGCGTAGTGGCAAAAATGCTGGTTCCGAAAAACTGCCGGAAATACTTTAGCCCAGCCCATTCACTGCCCCATATACCTGCCCGCGGGTTAAAATTCTTAAACGCCAGCAGCACGCCGTACATAGGCGCATAGCAAAACATTATGATGTACACAAGCGACGGAAGCAGCAGGACATAAAGCTGCCAATTGCGCTTAACCGTCCGTTTAAACGATGCCGCCGTCATATTATAAATGTCAAAAAGCGAAGCCTTTTGACTGTTTACGTGAATGTTCACATTCCCCACACGCGCACCTCCATTTCTTGACTCGAAAGCAACAACCCGCGCTGTCAGTTCTACCCTTAAGCAAATATCACCATGAATATTGCTTTCAAATGTGTTTGATAAAAAATAATTACTGTGAACGTTCACATTAAATTTATTATATCACATCAGTAAATCGCAGTCAATACCCCAAAAAAATATTATTAACGTTGCCATCAGAATAATTTTAGTATATAATAAATTCACCACCAGGCGCGGGACGCCCAAACCTTGCCTGCCAACGCCGGACATGCTATGATTGCTTTATGGCAATACATATGCAAGTCACGCGAATATACTCGCGAACGTTGAGATTTGCCGCGCTAAAACCGCCGCGCTTCATGTACTTAAGAAGGGGTCTGGGGACGAGTCCCCGGCGGGGCTTTAGGCAGCGCCCCAAGGTCTTAGGTTTTCATGTTTGGCAAGTGTATTCGTTCATGAGCATAATAAACCCAAATGAAAAGAAGTGACGGAATGGCTACAAGCAAGGATGTGGCAAAATTGGCGGGCGTTTCACACACAACGGTTTCACGGGCGTTTAACGGGCAAAGCGTTAAGAACGAGACCTACGAAAAGATAATGCAGGCGGCCAGGCGGCTCAATTACCGCCCCAATACAATAGCGGCCAGTTTAAGGGGCAGCAGGACAAAGACCGTAGGGCTCATACTTTCCTACGCGCATGTGGCCTTATTCATGTCCATTATGCAGGAACTGGAGAGTCAGCTGCAAAAGAACGGCTACAGGGTATTGATCTCCTTTGACTACGGAGACGTTGAAAAGCAGCGCAACGCCCTGCGGACAATGGCGGGCGCGCGGGTGGACAGTATTTTGTTTATGCCGGCCTCTTATCCGCGGGCGGCGGCGGCCGAGGAGCTTAAATGGATGAAATCCGCAAACATACAGTTTTTGCAGATCATCAGCGTATGCTTCGAGGAATTAAGCAGTTTTCAGTTTGACGATATAGGCGCTACGCTGAATGGGATGCGCCACCTGTTTCAAAAAGGGCACCGGAGGATTTTGTTCTTGGGTGGTTCCAACAGGTTGGAAGGGTTTACAAGGGCTTACGCGGAATTGGGGCAGGATCCGCCTGTGCCGCCCAATACCCTGGAGGACCTGACGGCGGAGGAATGCAGGGCGGAAATAAAAGCGCTGATGCTCCGCCACAAGCCCACGGCGGTATTTAGCATTTCGGACCTGGTAAACGTGGCCGCCTACGGGGTAATCTCCGAGCTGAAATTCCGCATTCCCGAGGATGTTTCGCTGCTGATATTTGACGAGGCGTTTTGGAGCACGTCCTTGAATATTTCCGCCATAGCTCACCCTGTGCAGGGTATGGCTACGGCCATTGTGCGGCAGATATTGGACCACGCGGCGGACGGCGGCGCGGACCAGCTTCCCGCGGCCATGACATTCAAGCCGTTTCTGGTGGAACGGTCGTCAATAGCGGAGAATCAGAAATAACAGAGGAGGATACATGATGTACATGCGAACCATTAAACTGCGGGAAGGTGTCTTGCACTTTCCTGTAAAGCCTGGAATTAACAAACGGCACACCCTGCAGATTTGGGCCGGCGGCGTAATGCTGCGGGAATTTTTACTGGCAATTACCGACCAGGAGGAATTTGAGTATTTTTTCCTGGATTTAAGAGAATTTGTGGGCAGGGACGTCACCTTGATTCTCCCGGGGCCGGCGGCAGCCCCGGACCGAACGTCGGCCCCGGACCGAACGTCGGCTCCGGACCGAACGTCGGCCCCGGAAACGGCGGGTCTTTGCGCGGATGTTTTGGACAGGGTGATAGACGGCGGGGATTGCGAGCCTGGCAGCCCCCTGTACCCTGATTTGTACAGGGAGGCGCTGCGCCCTCAGTTCCATTTCAGCAGCAGAAGGGGCTGGCTTAACGACCCCAACGGTCTCGTGTCCATTAACGGCGAGCATCATATGTATTACCAGCACAACCCGCTGGGAACGCCCCACGGCAGCGCGAACATATGCTGGGGCCACGCCGTAAGCGCGGCGGACGGGCAATGGGATTTTATCCGTTGGAAGGAACATTCCGACGCTATTCTGCCCTGGCGTAGGGACTGGCTGGTGGCCAGCGGCAGCGCGGTAGCAGACGCGGAAAACGCGGCGGGCTACGGCGAAAACGCCATTATCGCGGCTTTTACAGCCCTTGGGTCGGATAACCTCAAGGGCGGCGTGTTCCCCTCTGGCGGGCAGTTTTTGGCCGCAAGCACTGACGGCGGCGAAAGTTTCTACCTGTTTTCCTCCCAGGCCGCCGTCCCCACCAAGAACGGCTATGGCTGGCGTGACCCGCGGCTGTTCCGGTACGGGGACCACTATGTTATGGCGGTTTACGAAACATTCGAGGGCGTAAACTGCGTTTCCTTCTATGTTTCAAAGGATTTTCACAATTGGCGGTGGGCGTCTCGGAACATGAACCTGTACGAATGCCCGGATATCTTCCCCCTGGCGCTGGAGAGCGGGGAAACGAAGTGGGCGCTGTTCGGCGCGGACGGCATGGTCAGAATTGGGGACTTTGACGGCTATGGCTTCATTGAGTCCGGCGTTTCCCATCCTCTGGACTACGGGGACTCCACATACGCGGGCCAAACCTGGAACAACCATCCGGAGGGTAAGCGGATACACATAAGCTGGATACGGGGTATGGGCAGTCTGAAAGGGGAGGTACTGGGGTATGAGGGTATGCCCTTTTCCCAGTGCATGTCCCTTGCCTGCGAGCTTTCCCTTAAAAAAGAAGGCAGCGGAACGCCGTCCGAGGGCTGGGCGCCGGCTGCGGGCCGGGCGTCGGTCGAGGGCCGAACGGCGGCGGCGGGCCGAGCGTCGGCAGCGGGCTGGCGCGTGCTCCGGAACCCTGTTAAGGGCGCCGCGTCCTTGAGAATGGGCGAGTCTGAAAACAGCGAAACAGCCGTGGACGGGGAATGGGAGATACCAGTCGCCCCGCGGAACGAATACTGCCTGCGGGCGGCGGATATTACAAGCTCGTCCCTTATTATTAACGCAGGGCGGCACATTATCCGGTTTGTTCCACAGGACAGGACCCTTTATTTTGAAAACGGGCATTCCTGCTTATTGGACACGGCGGAACTGGACCTGCGGGTTTTTGTGGACACGACCACTATGGAGCTTTTCTTCGCGGACGGCATAGCGGCCACTTACGCCATGCATCCCAGGGACATGAGGCTGGCCCTGCAAGGGAAATGCGCCCTGCGCTGCGAAAGGTGGGGGTTGGCCTCCATTTGGGAATAGCGGGTGTTTTTAAATTCAGGCGGGGCTTGATTTGCCAAGCATAAAAATACTACTGATATTTCCTGGTCTTTCAAAATTTGGGTGGGTCAAGGGTGTTCGACCTTGTTATTTTGCCGCCATCCTGCGATTATAACAATAGGCCCTAATGTAAATCCATTAGGGTCATCCGAGGCCCACCCGGATGTGGATAAACAAACAGAGTCTTATGGCGCGAACTTAAGGATAGGGAAGGTCAAAAGATTAAGGGCTTGGGGCTCTGCCACATGCCACATAGGCGCGAACTTAAGGATAGGGAAAGGTCAAAAGATTAAGACCAACGGACACTTCACCGTTAGGGGCCTAACGATGGTTTGTTCGTTGGCCCCAAACCCCCCGCTGGGGCTTCGCCCCCAGACCCCTTCTTAAGGGCGGCTAGTGCGGTAGTCGAGCTTGCTCGGCGTAAAAGGGACTGGTTATTTTTTTAGTTCGCGCTTATGGGCAGAACCCCCGAGTTCTTAATCTTTTGACCTTATTTTTTTATCCTTTGTCTGTATGCGGCGAGCAAGGCACAGG
>JAISYE010000026.1 GCA_031297485.1 Clostridiales bacterium | reverse complement strand
GGTGAGGTTTATAATTGGGTCGGCAATAGTGCGGCCGGTGTCGCTGACTGTTTCCGTTTCGTGGTACGTGACCCGACTGTTCAGCGGGAAGTTTTTATCAAACAGCCCGTTAAACAAATCTACAACTGCCGGATGCGACAGCCCCAATATCCGTTTAATCGCTTTATCGAATATCTGATTAGTTCTTTTTGACAACAGTGCGCCTCCTTCGTCGAGCTGCGCTCGACTAGCTGTGTGTGTCTGTCACGTATAATTATATCAAGCGTGGTTCAGCTTTGCAATAGACAGTCGAACTTGCTCGACGAATTTGTTATAATAATCTCACTTAAGGCGTGTTTGAAAATTCCTTAAAGCGCGAAATTTCGAATAAAACCGCTGCAATGATAGTCGAGCTTGCTCGACGCTTCGCGCTGGAATCAAGTTTTCAAACACATCCTAGTGGTGTATCCGCTTATAAATCATAGTAGGGGCAAACCAACGGACAAATCACCGTTAGGTTCGCCCGCCGCTCTGTGGTATTTGCGGTTAAAACTATCGGCCAAAAACATTTATTTCTCATTTAAAATATTGCTGGATACACCACTAGAAATGGTTGAACAATAAAGTCCCAAAGTAAATTTACAATGACGACGCAGTTCTCTCAAAGCAATTTCCGAGTTTGGAGGTTTAGTCTTTCTTTATTCCTTAAGTATAACAAAACTCCCCGGTTGCTGTCATAACGAATGCTATCACAACAAAGAGGGAGTTTTTTGTCCTTTTTAAATTTTACAGAAAGGCCCGCAAAGCCTCCAAGCACTGCCGCGCGTTTTCCATTTCCGGCAGCAAGGAGTTTTCGCTTTCCACAATAAGCCGCGGCTCTTTTGGAACAGCGGCGAGAATGGCTCTCCAGTCGTTCTCGTCATTCTCGTCCCCCAAGGCCGTCTGGAACCCAAGGCGGCGCGAGTAGGGTTTCAAATGCAGCAGGATATCCCTGCCCCCGTGCTTTTTGATAATCGCGGCAGGGTCGTATCCTCCCTCAATGCAGTTTCCGGTGTCTAATTCCATTATAATATCCGGATGCAAACCTTCAAAGAGAATGTCAAAGACCGTTTTGCCGTCATACTTCAGCAGGAACTCATGCTCATGGTTATGATAACCCATCCGTAAGCCCAGCGGGCGCAACTGTTGGTTAATCCCGTTCAGCCCGGCAATATAACCTTCCCATATTGCCCGACATTCCTGGTCGGGCGTATGATTTACGTTCCATTTGCCTCCCAGGCACGGGACCACGGCTATCGGACAACGCACCTTTTCAAGGTATTCAGCCGTTGCCTGAAAGGTATCCGGCTGTAAATTGCGCCACTCCACATGCCAGCTGGTCAGTTCTAACCCGGAGGTTTGAATGGAATGGTTTACAAGGTCAATATCAAATTCAGGCTCCCCGTAAAATTCTATGCCGGTATAACCCATCCTCCGCAAGGCGGCAAAAGCGGCCGGCATATCCTTTTCAACGGATTGCCGAACAGTGTACATTCCCAAGGCGACCTTAAGAGACATGTGAACCCCCCGTTTACAGGCCCTTGCTGTCCAAGAAGGCGTTAATCTGCCGCTCGATCTCCAGGCGGCATGTTTCCAGGCCCGTGTCCAAAGAACGCTGCTTAAATTCCTCGTAAGCCGCGTCCACATCTGCCACCAGGCCCGCCTGCAGCGGGAAACCCAGCTCGATGCGCAGCTGCCCGACGGCTGTGTATTCCGCCTCTATAGGCGAAAGGTCCAGTACAAAACCGTCCAAAATATTACGGCGCCTTTCGTTCAGTTGTCTGTCAAACTCCGGCCTGCGGCTCCAGTCGTCTATGGCGTCCAGGTGGAACACCGAGTCGTCCCATATGCTGCCCGCGAAATAATTAAACCGCTGGGTCACGGGGTCTGTCAATATAGTGCGGTCCAGCTTGCCGTCAGTAATCTGATAATGGGTGCCTTCTATACCGTAATTTGTCAAACGGAATAATTCCTCATCCGTGTGCATCAGTTCCGCGAACATCAGCGCCCTCTCCGGGTTAGCCGCGTTGCGCGAGCAGGCCATCATCTGGCCTCTGGCCGAACCGCCCGCTATTACGGAATCGGGGTTGCCAAGCCCGTATACAAAGTAATTCATTTCCCAGCCGGGATGTTCCTGTTCCGTCTGGGGCACCATATAGGCGTAATTCGTCATCTGCCCGTTAAAGCTGGCGGCGGCCTTGCCGTTGTTTACGCTGAACACGCCCCAGTCCGTGCTGGACAGCACGCTGGACGGCCAGTAGCCCTTGCCCTGCCATTCCTTCATAAGTTTCATAAACGGCAGATATTCCGGCGTTTCAAGAGTGCTGAGCACCTTGCGGGGGTCGTCGGGGTTGATGACAAAGTTGGAGTGCCGGTCGTTCTGCGAATCTACAATCTGATAAGGCGTATTGTAGATAAACGACGTGCCGTAAACCTGTGCCTGGTAATCGTCGCTGGGCAGAAGCTCCGGCTCGTTGTCCTTAATAGCCTGCAGGAAAATGCCGATAGTTTCCAAATCCACTATTTCAGGGCAGTTATACTTTTTACGCAAATCCTCCCGATAGTAAAAAGAGGGTTCTGCGTAGGAATTGTAAGTACTGGGTACGCCATAAATTTTGCCGTTTATCTTTACGGCTTCCCAGCGATCTTCACCCACAATGTCCCAAAGCGTCGGGGCGAATTTGGGTATCATGTCCGTCAGGTCGTAGAACGCGCCCTTTAAGGCGTTGGATTCGAAACTAAGCCAGCCGCTGGCGGCGTGAAGCAGGTCGTAAGGATCGCCCGATGCCAGCGCCAGCGCGTAATTATTCGCGTAGTCGTTGCCCGCCGCGTATGTTATGTCTATGACGGCGTTGAGCTTTTGCCGCGTCATCTCGTTTAATATCGGATAATAAGCGTCCGCCATTTCCTGGTTGTTCGGCGCGTCCGATATGGAGAACATCTTCAAAGTGACAAACTCACTCGTATCAACTCCGGATACTTCCTCGGCCGCCGTTCCGCCCTGCTGTGGGGGGGGGGCTGATTCGCCCGCGGCGCCGCACCCCGCGAGTATTATCGCGGCTGTAAGGATAGAAATTGCTGCTGTAAACAGCTTGTTCCAACTTGTTTTCATGATTAACCTCCTAAAAATTGTTTTTACTGCCTTGCCAATCACTACAGAACGAACATCTCACTCCCTTCGTTACATGGCGGGCGTCAACGCCGCACCCCCTTAGGAATAACGAAAGATAAAGCCACCAAACTTTTCCGGAGATAGCCGAGCTTGCTCGATGAAATGCGTTAAAGCGTCCGCATTTCCTAAAGGTGACTTGTCCGTTGAAAAAGTTTGGCTGTTTAATTATTCGTCATTCCTTAGAACCGCTTACAATTGGAACCGTTTACAAATATGAAGCGCAAAAGGTCATTGTAAAACAAAGCGGTTCATGAGAAAAATAACTTAAAAACAACAACCACTCAAAAGAAATATTATTGATTCTGATATAATCATAGCACTATGAAATGAGTATGTCAAGCCTAAAATTAAGTCTTTGAAATATTTTTAGAACCGATACCAAAAAAATATTGCAATTGCTTACACATCATGATATACTCATGAACGTTGAGATTGGCTGTTGTGTCAGCGCGGAATACCGCGTGTCACAAAAACCGCTGAAAAGGAGATTCGGAATGGAAACATGGCGCAATAAAAAGATTATATTTGCCGCGAAACAGGACGCGAGGCTGGTGGAGGAAGAATGGGACCCCAGGCCGGCCGAAGGGGAAATAACGGGCAGAATGTTGTTTTCCGTAATTTCCTCCGGCTCGGAAACAGGCGGATACATGGACTATTTCGGAGGCGCTTCCTATCCCTGCCCCACGGGTTATGCGGGAGTGCTGGAAGTCCTGGAGGCCGGCGGCGGTGCGCGCGGTCTTAAAAAAGGCGACGTCGTATTCGCGCAAGCCCGCCATCAGCTGTTTGCCCGTATAGACGCCGCCCTGGCGGTGCCTGTCCCCGTCGGCATGCCCACTCAGTTGGCAGTAATGGCCAGGTTCCCGGCGGTGAGCATGACGACCTTGGTTAAAACCGCCGTCAAGCCCACCGAGCCGGTAATTGTCACAGGGCTAGGCGTCATAGGGCTGATGTGCGCCCAGGTAATGAAGCGCTGCGGGTATCCCGTCTACGCTGTGGACCCGTCGCCTTCGCGCCGCGCTATGGCTTCGGCCTGCGGCATTGCCAACACTGCCGCGGCTATGGATGAGTTCGGTTTTTTAAAAGGAAATGCCGGATTGGGCATAGACTGTTCCGGCAGCGACGACGCGGTTCTTTCCCTCATCCGCATGGTGCGCAAGGGCGGCGAGGTTTCCCTTGTGGGCGTGCCCTGGCGCGCTACAAGCGGCGTTGTGGTAAACGAACTGTTCCGGGCCGTGTTTAACGGTTACGTCACCGTTTATTCGGGCTGGGAATGGTCCCTGCCGCTTCATTCGGGTTCGTTCGCGCCCAACAGCAGTTTTAATAATTTTGCCGTGGCCATGGAATGGATACGGCGCGGCGAGATTGCCGCGGAGGGCATATACGCCCTGCGCCCGCCGGAGGAATGCGCTGATGTTTACCGCAGCCTGTCCGAGGGTTGGGACGAAAAGGTATGCGTAATGTTTGACTGGCGTAATTGCTCTTGAATTGCTCTTGAATATCTTTAAGGAGACAGACATTATGAAGGAAAAAACAAGGATAACCGTATTCTGCGAGCACAACCAGGATCGCAGGGAACCTGTGAAAAGCGTGTACCCGCAGGGCATGCATGAAACCATAGCCGACGCGTTCCGCGGGCACAAGGAGTTTGACGTGGCCCATGTGGTTACCCAGGATATGCCGGAGCACGGGCTTACCGCCGAGGTTTTGGAGCGCACTGATGTGCTGGTTTGGTGGAGCCACCTTGACAACCCGATATTTGACGACGCGGTGGCGGACAGGGTAATCAAGCGGGTTATAGAGGGAGGCATGGGCTTTTTGTCCCTGCATTCGTCCATATTCTCCAAGCCCTGGCAGAAGATACTGGGCATTTATTATGACGCGGGCGCCTGGGGCCGTTTCCGCACCATGCCAAAAGGCGAAAAGCAGCGGGTTTGGGTCTCCGCGCCGGGACATCCCATAACAGCGGGTCTTGGGGAATACATAGACATACCGCGGGACGAAATGTACGGCGAGCCGCAGCTTATCCCGGAGCCTGACCGCACGGTGTTTATCTCCTGGTGGGAAGGCGGGGAAGTGGGGCGCAGCGGATGTGTCTTTGAGCGCGGGCGGGGGAAGCTTTTCCAGTTTACGCCCGGTCATGAGGAATTCCCCATTTTTTATCAGGAAGAGGTGCGCCTGGTGCTGCGGAACGCGGCCCGTTTCCTGGCGCCGCCGCCCGGCGTTATCATTCCCGACGCCCAGGGGCACTTGGATAACCGGCCTCAGGAGGATTTATCCCACAGGAAATAGCGTCGGGCAAGCGCGACTATTCATATACAGGAGTGATAAATATGGCATACGAACGGAAAAAGAAGAAAGGCATCCATCATGTCTGTCTGCGGGTGCCGGATTTAAAAAAGACGGCGGACTTCTATATATATGCCCTGGACGCTCAGCTGGTGTGCGAATGGGGCAGGGACGGCACGGAGGACCACGCGTACATCCTTGACCTTGGCACGGGAGATTTTCTGGAGATTTTTGAAACGCGGCAGGATTTTGACATAGGACGCTGGCAGCATGTGGCGGTATGGACGGACAATATAGAGGTGTCCTTTAAACGCGCACTGGCTTACGGAGGCACGGCAGTAAGCCAGCCCGCCCATTCGGAGATACCGACCCGCTCGGGACAGATTGTCAAAATGAATTATGGTTTTATCCGCGCACCCGGCGGGGAGATTGTGGAATTTATAGAGGACGGAACGCCGTCTGCGGAGGGATGAGATGAAAGCAATACGTGTTGCCATTATCGGGGCGGGCAGCGTATATACGCCCGAACTGCTGGATATGATGGGGCAAATGCGCGGCGATATTCAAATAGGCTCGCTTTGCCTGATGGATACAGACCCGGCGCGGCTTTCCATTATGACCGGGTTTACCAGGCGTTTCTTGGACGCCTTGGACTACAAGACCGAGCTGTCTCAAACAGCGGACCGTCTGGAAGCCATAAAAAACGCGGATTTTATTATTACCCAGATACGCGTGGGCGGCAACGCGGCGCGTGTAAACGACGAAAAAATCCCTATGAAGTACGGCCTGCTGGGGCAGGAAACAACAGGCGCGGGCGGGTTCGCCAAGGCCCTGCGCACCGCCCCGGTAATGGTGGACATCGCCCGGGACGTGGAACAGTACAACCCCGGGGCATGGGTCATTAACTACACCAACCCCACCGGTATTGTGGCTGAGGCGGTCACAAAACACACCAAGGCCAGCTTTATCTCCCTGTGCGGCGGCGGGCGGCACCCAGGCAACATGCTTTACAAAGCCTACGGTATCGAACATTCCCGTGTCAGGTATGATTTCTTCGGCTTGAACCATTTTAATTTCAGTTACAACATCACCATAGACGGACGGCCCATCACTGACGAGGAATTTGAAAAAATGGCGGAATATGTGGGCGGCGTAAACCCGGAACTGACACGTGTGTTTGGAGCTATCCCCAGCCTGTATGTGCCATACTTTTACAACAAAAACGAGCGTTTTCGGCACGCGGCGGAGTCGGAGAAAACCCGGGGCGAGGTTGTACAAGGCCTTGAAAGAGAATTGTACGAACTGTACGCCGACCCGGACCTGCGTACCAAGCCCGAACTGCTTTCCAAGCGCGGCGGCGGCGATTACGCGGAAATGGCGTTGGGGGTTATAAGCGCCATAGCGAATAACAGGGACACCTTCGCGGTTTGCAACGTGTCAAATAACGGGGCGATTCCATTCCTGCCCACAGACGCGGTAGTTGAGACGGCCTGCATGGTAAACGCCTCCGGCGCGCGGCCGCTTACCTTTAAGAGCCTGCCCGGCCATGTGTGGGGTATGGTGTGCGCGGTGAAAAACTACGAGTCGCTGACTGTGGAAGCGGCAATGGGCGGCAGCCGGGTCAAGGCGCTGCAGGCCCTGCTGGCGCACCCATTGGTCATGGACTATGACCTTGCCGCGCCCTTGCTGGAGGAGCTGTTAAACGCCAACCAACAATACTTGCCCCGGTTTTTTTCATAAGTTTCAACCCACATCCGGGTGGGCCCCGGATGACCTTAATATTGCGTATTAAGGTTCATCGCTGTAACAGCGGGATGACGGCAAGAATGCAAGTGCCGGACACTCTTGGCCCACCCAAATTTTGAAAGACCCATAACAATTAAGGAGAGGCCATATGATTTTAGCCATAGACCAGGGTTCTTCCAAAACTGTCGCCGCTTTAGTAAACCCTGAGGGGACCATAGTCTCCAAAGCGTTTTCCGGTGGCGCGTGTTATTTTTCATCAAGCGTTGAGAAGGCTTTCCGGGAAATTGACGTATCGGCGAAAGAGGCCATGAACGCGGCGGGCGTCGGCGGCGTGGACCGGATCTACGCCGGTATAGCCGGCGCCAACTGGCCTGATGAAATTGAAATGCTTACAGGGGAGATGCACAGGCGCTTCCCCGCCCCGGCCGTCACGGTCCGCAACGACTGTGTGGCCGCCTTAAGAGGCGGCACGGACAAGCGCGACGGCATTGTGCTGTGCGCTGGTTCCGGGCTTAACGCGGCGGTAATGATAAACGGAAAGGTTATACAGGTATTAAACAACTATGTGGACGACAATGACCAGGGCGGCGGCGCTCTAGGCAACCGCGCAATGGAAGCTGTGTTTGAAAGCCAGGCCGGTATAAGGGGCGATACTGTGCTTACAGAACGCCTGCTTGATTTTTTCGGCTGTTCCACAGTCGACGAATTAATCGTGGGCCGGGACCACAGGAAGCTGCGTTATCCCATGTATACCGCGGTGGAAATATTGATGCGCGCGGCCGATGAAAACGACGAAACCGCCCTGGACGTTGTCTATGAATTTTCCGTATCCGTCGCGCGGTATGTTACAGGAAGCATGAAAAAATTCGGCCTGGTGGGAAAAGACTGCGACATTGTCCTTTCCGGCGGTGTTTTTAAATCCTATAACCCGCTGTTTCGGGAGACTATAGCCGTAGCTGTGCATAGAATTTCACGCCAGGCGGCGGTAATAAACGCGAAATACGAACCAATTGTCGGCGCGGCCTTGTTAGGGCTGGAGGCGGCAGGCGCCCCGCAAGAGGCCCTTGAAAAATGCCGCTTAAGCGCGGAAGCCTTGGGCCTGACGCGGTGTACGGATAAATTTGGTGCGAAGACATGATTATCGCCTATGATTTGGGAACAAGCGGGTTAAAGGCATCCCTGCATCACGACGACGGCGGAATAATCGCGTCCTCTTTTCACGCCTACCCTACCTTTTTCCCTGCCCCAGGCTTTCAGGAGCAGCGCCCCGCGGATTGGCGCGACGCGGTCTGCGGCGCGACCCGTGCGCTGCTTGCGCAAAGCGGCGCGCGCCCAAACGCGGCGGCCCTAAGCGGGCAAAGCCTGGCCCCTGTGCTGATGGACAGTGATGGAAACTTAATTTTAGAAAGCGTCCCTATATGGTGCGATACGAGGGCGACTGCTGAAACGCAAGAATTTTTCACCGCTGTTGATTACAAGGAATGGTACTTGGCCACCGGAAACGGCGATCCACCGGAAACATATACCATTATGAAACTGATGTGGCTTAAGCGGCATTATCCCGAGGCTTGCGCAAGAACCTCTGTAGTGCTTGGCAGCAAGGATTATGTGAATTATATACTGACCGGCAAAACAGGGACGGATTTTTCTTACGCCTCGGGCAGCGGTGTTTTTGATTTAGAACATCTCTGCTACAGGGATGATTTTTGCAAGGCAGCCGGTATCTCACGGAATATTTTCCCGCCGCCGCTTGCTTCCCATCAAATTGTGGGGCGGGTAACGCCTGAAGCGGCTGTACAAAGCGGCATGCCAGAGGGCATTCCCGTAGCCCTCGGCGGAGTGGATAACGCCTGCATGTCCCTGGGGGCTTTGGGTTTAGAAGAAGGCAGGGCATATATGTCCTTGGGGTCCTCGGCCTGGATTGCCGTTACTTCTAAAAAACCAGTGCTGGACCTTCAGACGCGCCCATTCGTTTTCGCCCACGCCGAAAAAGGACTCTATACCTCCGGCGTGTCCATATTTGCCGCCGGCAGCGCTTACCGCTGGGCGTCGGAGGAATTGTGCGCGGACCTTCCGCAGGGCGGGGAGCGTTTTCAGGCGATGGATAAACTGGCCGCCAAGTCTGTGCCCGGCGCGAACGGGGTTTTGTTCAACCCCGCGCTTTCCGGCGGCAGCGGCCAGGAACCCGGCGCGGGCTTGCGGGGCGCGTTTCTCGGCCTGCGCATGGCCAGCACCCGCGGGGACCTGCTGCGCGCCGTTATGGAAGGCGTGGCGTTCAGTATGGAAAACTACTGTATGCGCGCCTTGCGGCGGCATGTGGATATAAACGGCGGGCTTGCGGTATGCGGAGGCGGCGCTGAAAGCGCTGTTTGGAGCCAGATATTCGCCGATGTCTTTAATATGCCTGTTCTGTTGAACCGGCACGTCCAAAACGCGGCTTCGCTGGGGGCCGCCGCCATAGCCGCGCGAGCGGCCGGCCTATGGAAAGATTACGCGCCACTGGAACATCTGCTGCGTTCCGAGAAGGAATACAAGCCCATTGCGGCTAATACGCAGCTATACAAACGGCGGAGCGATATTTTTGACCAATGGACGCGGAGCATACTCCCCTTTTGCGAGCAGCTGAATGCGTTATTGGAAAAGGAGGAACCCCGTCTGAAGGAGGATACAGACGAATGAAAATTGGTTTTTGCACGATAAATTATTCGGAAAAGAATCTGGAGGAAGTGTTTAACATAGCCGCTTCCAATGGGTACGAGGCTGTGGAACTGCCCGCTTATACGGACAACGGGCAGGTTGACGTAGACGAGGCGCTTACGCCGGAGGGGGCCAAACGCCTGAAAAAAATGGCGGCTGAGGCCGGTCTGGTTATTTCCGGCATATCCAATCACGCGGACTCGCCCCTTGTGCTCGGCCCTCACGGGCGGGACTTGGCGGGGGTACACGGCGGCGGCGGCAGCGAGCAGATCGCCTTTGGCACGGCCAGCATGCTGCGCTGCGCCCAATTAGCCCATATGCTGGAAGTACCGGCGGTAGTGGCGTTTTCCGGCGTGGGCAATTTCGGACATTTTAACGACTGGCCCTATCCCAACGGCTGGCCGGAAGAAGAAGAAGCGTTTGTCCGATATTGGATTCCCATCTTTGACAAGTACAAGGAATATGGTGTCAAAGTAGCCTTTGAGCCGCACCCCAACAACATAATCTATGACTATCACACCACGGCGCGCTGTTTAAAATTATGCGACGGCCACGCAGCTTTTGCCATTAACTTTGACCCTGCCAATTTATTTTATACCGGTATTGACCTTGGCGCGTATATACAGGCGTTTGGAGACAGAATAGTCCTGGCGCACGCGAAGGATTGCGAGTTCGTCCCACACAACATGGCGCGCGGCGGGCTTTGGATGCTGCAGCGGGATTGGGGCGCGCGGGACCGTTCCTTCCGTTTCCGGATACCCGGCTGGGGCAGTATCAACTGGAAAAGCGTAATTACCGAGCTGTATATGGCCGGCTATGACGGCGTGCTTTCCTATGAGCATGAGGATGTCACTATGTCCCGGGCGGACGGCGTGGAAAAAACCATTGATTTTTTGCGGCCGTTAATGATCCACGCGCCCTACGAGGGGCGCAGCGATAAACTGTTCCAGTTTTAACAGAAAGGAGTTGCTGGTTATGCGTACTATGCGGGCAATGGTATTGGAAAAACCACGGAAAATGACGCTTAAGGAAGTGCCGGTCCCATCTGTCAGCAGCGATGAGGTACTGATAAAAATAAAATATTGCGGTATCTGCGGCTCGGATTGGGGCGCCTATATTGGGAAATACGCCGAGGAGGCGGCTTTGCTGCCGCTTGTCATTGGTCACGAGTTTTTCGGCGTAATAGAGGAAACAGGCGCGGAAGTGCCCGACAGCTTGGCGCCTGGAGACCGGGTAAGCGCGGACATATGCCTGCCCTGCGGCACATGCTATCACTGCAGGCGCGGCGAGCCGCTGCTGTGTTCCAATTTCCGGCAAATAGGAATCCATACGGCGGAAACCTCCGGCGGTTATTCTGAATATGTCAAAGTACCTTGGCGGAACATCTATAAAATTCCTGACAGTGTAAGCGATTACCAGGCGGCGTTTATTGAGCCGCTGACTGCCGTGCTTGGCGCCTCCCATAAAATGGGGCTGACCGTAGCCTCAAGCATTGTGATAATAGGCGCGGGCCTGGGGATTATCCACGGCTGTCTCGCGCGGCTTCGGGGCGCCGCGCCCGTTATTGTTATTGACTCCAACCCCGTCAGGCTGGCGCTGGCAAAGCGCATGTGCGCGGACTATGTCATTGACATTAACAAGACGGAACCTCTGGCGGAAGTGATGAGACTTACAAAGGGCGTGGGCGCTGATTACGCGCTGGAAGCGGTGGGAACCGGCAAGACCTACGAGCAGGTGTTTCAAATGGTGCGGCGGGGCGGCACGGTAGAGGCTTTCGGAATTTGCGCGGACGATGATTACGCGAGTCTGCGGCCGGTGGAATTTGTCCTGCAGGAAAAGAAGGTGCGCGGCAGCTGCGCGGGTATCGGCCACAACTGGCAGGAAGCCATTACGCTGCTGGAATACGGGCGCGTAGACCCGACGCCGCTGATTTCCATGATTGTGCCCTTGGAGGAAGTGGAGCAGGCACTGCATGAGTTACAGGAGAACAAGTCCCTTGTTAAAGTGCTGGTGAGTCCGGACATATCCAAGCGTCAAATTTTGGAGGTGTAATATGGGATATAAAGAAACTTTGCTGTCGCCCATAAAAATCGGCCCCCATCTGGCGCAGAACCGTTTTTTCGCCCAGCCGATGGAATGTGTGGACGCCGACGAAGAAGGAAACCCCACAGAACTCACCTGCCGCAGATATGAAAATCTTTACAAGGGCGGCTTTGGGTTTGTGGATCTAGAGGCCATAACAGTAACAAACGAGAGCCGAGCTCGCCGGACCCAACTGGAGATTATGCCGCGCAACGAAAAGCCGTTGGCGAACCTGATTAAAAGGCTTAAAGAAATAAACCCGAACGTGCTGCTGGTATTCCAGCTTACCCATTCCGGCGAAATAAGCGACCCCGAATTTTCCCGACGTGTGGCAGTAAAGCCGCTGCCAGGTTTTGGCGGCGAACTTCTCACGGAGGAGATGACGGAAAAAATAATAGACGATTTTGTTCAGGCATCCAAGATAGCGCAGGCTGCCGGCGCCGACGGAATTGACTTGAAGTTTTGCCACGGATACCTGGGCAGCCAAATTCTCCGGCCCTTTAACGACCGCCCATGGAAGTACGGCGGCCCTTGGGAGAACCGTTCGCGGTTTGCCTATGACTTAATGGAGCGTATACAGCGCGGGGTAAGTGATAAGGGCTTTATCCTCGGCTCCAAGCTGTCCCTGTGGGAAGGTTTCCCCGGAGGGTGCGGCAGCGCGGGGCCGGATTCGCCGTTAATGGACCTGACAGAACCGCTGGACCTGGTAAAGGGTCTGGAGGAACGGGGCGCGGTATATTTTGTGGAGTCCCTGGGTAATGTTCACGCTTCCATGAACTTTATGGAGGCGGTTCAGGACGAGCCCTATCTTTCGTACCTGCATTTTTGGTTTGCGGATATTCTCAAAAAGACCGTAAAGCCCGAAACAGTTGTCATAGGCTCCAGTTTTTCGCCCTTCCGCGGCAATGTCAACAAACTGCTGGCCGTGGAACCGGGCCGCTCGTCCCTGTTCGCAATGGGCGCGCGCTGTATCGGGGACGGCATGATGGACATGATTGGCCTTGGCCGCCAGAGTTTTTCCGACCCTTTCACGCCATTAAAATTAAGTGAAGGCCGCGAGAACGAAATCCAATACTGCAACCAATGTATGAACTGCGAGGAGCTTATGCTGCGCCAGAAGCCCGTGGGCTGCGTGCTGTATAACGAGACCTACAGGGAACTTTTTAAGGAAGTGCGAAAGTCTCTGGGCAAGCTGGCGGAGCTGCACAGTTAGAAGGCGAACGTACTAACGGTGGTTTGTCCGTTGCGGTGGTTTGTCCGTTTAGGAGGATATTGGAATGATTATGACACCCCATGACATTGCGCGCAGCATTGACGCCAGCGCGCTAAAAATTGACACTACACATGACGACCTCCTGTCGCTGGTTGCCGCGTGCAAGCAATATGATTTTGGCTGCGCCTTTATTTGGCAGTCTTATTCGGAAGAATTGCGCGATCTGTTAAAAGGCACTGAAACAGAATTCGGCACATCGCTGGGGTTTCCGTCCGGCCAGGAGACAACGGAAAACAAGGTGTTTCAGGCCAAGTACTTTGTAAGCCTGGGCGCCGGCCAAATTGATATGGTCATGAACGTAGGCTGGCTTAAAAGCGGCTTTTACGAAAAAGTGGCTGAGGATATTCGGGCGGTCCGCGAGGCCTGCCGGGGATTTTCATTAAAAGTGATTATTGAAGCCATGCTGTTGGATGACGCGCAGATTATAAAAGCCTGTGAAATCGCCCGGGACTGCGGCGCGGATTATGTCAAAAGCGGAACCGGCTTTTCCTCAGCTCCCACAACAACGCGCCATATCGCCCTGATGAAGCGCACGGTAGGCGGCGCCTGCAAGATAAAGGCCGCCGGCGGCATCCGCGGCCTTGACACCCTGCTTAAAATGCGGGCGCTTGGCTGCGACCGGTTCGGTATTGGCCTGGCCAGCGCCGTCAACATCATGCGGGAAGCGGAAAAACACCCGGAAGGGTTCGCGCTGCCGGATGTGGATATTAACAAGGAAGTGTAACAACATAGGACTTATCCCTGAATAAAGCAGAATGGTTTAAATACTGGATTTGCTAAAATGCAGAAATGGCGCAAAATCAGCATTCTTGTCTATTAAGGGATAGGCTAATAATCGGTTTCCAGGCTTGCGCGCGGTTGCGCGTTTAAGGAATGACGAATTATACTCGTGGACGAATACATTTGCCAAAGACTTAAAACCTTGGGGTGCTGCCACATCGGCGCGAACTTAAGGCTTGGGAAGGTCAAAAGATTAAGACCGATTCATAGTAGTGGGTTTTCTTTTTTTAAGTGGGAAGCTGAACTTGGAACCCATGAAGGATGAAAGGATTGTAGGTCATAGAAATTTGAAAGACTCGATAGAAACCGTAGGAAAGCAGGAAACGCCGGAAGGCGGGTCTCCAGAGGAAGTAGGGAAGGAAACCGGATGTAGTCTGGAAGTGCAGACAGGTGATACGGCGTCTAAGAGATGGAAATGACGATATGCAACAGATATACACCAGCAATCTGCTGGCTCTCCTGTGTCTTGACATATTCTCAGGAGTTATACGATGGCCAAATGTTGGATATGGAGAGGAACATCGAAAAGAAGAGGGGGCTTGCCTGTGAGGTCCAGTTGCGAGTAGATAACCCTAAGGCACGTCTTGATAAGACTGCAGAGGGCGTGCGGAAGGCGATAACTCTGGATAAGACATTCACCGCACTTATCTCTGTCGGGTTAGATGATGAAGGCAAGGTTCTGTTTGAGGTTGATGAGGACGCGAAGAAAAGCTACGCGAGAAGGATGTTCGGTAAAAAACTTATTGTTACCGACTAGTGGTGTATCCGCTTATAAATCATAGTAGGGATGGACTGTGTTCGCCAGCGGCTCCGCGGTATTTACGGTTAAAACTATCGGCCAATAACATTTATTTCTCCTTTAAAATATTGCTGGATACACCACTAGGGCGTGTTTGAAAACTGGATTCCGATAGTCGAGCTTGCTCGACACAGCGCGAAGCGTCAAGCAAGCTCGACTATCATTGCAGCGGTTTCATTCGAAATTTCGCGCTCTAATGAATTCTCAAACACGCCTTAGCGAACGAACGTGTAAGGGCGAACCTATACTCTCTAACGAATACCTTCCCTTATTGCGTACCCAGCTTTATTCTTAAAACATCGTAAAAATTCATGGCGTTTGTTTTAATAATATTAGTGTAATGCTTGGACTTTTGTACCATAACCGTATCCCCGGCGGAAAGGGCCGCGCGGTTGCGTCCGTCCATGGCCAGTATGCAGGTGCCGCCGCATTTTATTGTCACCTTATCTTCCGACGAAGTAACCAGCGGCCTCATATACAGCGTATGAGGACATATGGGGGTTATAACAATCATTTCCGCGTCAGGCTTTAAAATAGGGCCGCCGGCGGACAGATTGTAAGCCGTGGACCCGGTGGGCGTTGCTATTATTATGCCGTCGGCCCGGTATAGGTTTATATACTCGCCGTTTACTAGCACCTCAAACAAGACCAGGTTGGAACCCTTGCGCAGCACGCATACATCGTTAAGCGCGCAGCCGTTGTCCTCCGGGACTTTCACCCCGGCGTGCCCCGAAACCGGCCCCGAGCGGTGTTTTCCTTGCAGCATCATACGGCGTTCGCGTTTATAGCCGCCTGCCAGCACCTTTTCCATGGTGGTCAAGGCCTCGCCCTTGTCCGCGTCCGTCAGGTATCCAAGGGTGCCAAGGTTTATGCCTAACAGCGGCGTGCCGTAGGGCGCTGCGTGGCGCGCCGCGCGCAGCATGGTGCCGTCGCCGCCCAGCACTATCGCCAGGTCGCATTCCGCATACAGCCGCCGTCCGGCATAGTCCGGCAGGTTCATGGCGGCGGCGGCCTTCGGCGTGAGCCGGACGCTCGCGTCCTTTGAAGCGAGCCAGTCCACTAAGTCTCGCGTCAGTTCATATACGCCGGGTTTATTTATGTTCGGCACAATCCCAATCCTATTCATATTCATGGCGTCTCTCCGTTCGTCAGTTAAGGCGTGTTTGAAAATTCCTCAAAGCGCGAAATTTCGAATAAAACCGCTGTAATGATAGTCGAGCTTGCTCGATGCTTCGCGCTGCGTCAAGCAAGCTCGACTATCGGAATCTAGTTTTCAAACACGTCCTAGGGTCATTCGGGTCCCACCCGAATGTGGATTGAAACGTCAATTACAACCACCGTGATATTTTTTTGAAAAGCCCGCCGGCGTCCATGCCGTAGGCCGCGAAAATCTCATGCCTTTCGCCGTGCTCTATGAATTTGTCGGGAAAGGCGAACCCGTGAAACCCCGCCGTGTTTATGCCTAATTCCGACGCTTTTGCCAGGGCGTTTGAAAAATATCCGCCGCTGGCAGCGCCGTCTTCCATAAAGAACACATGCTTAAAGCCGGATAATTCGCGCAGCATGGACTCGTCCACGGGTTTTACAAAGCGCGCGTTATACAGCGCGGGATTTTTACGTTCCGCCTTTAGCATTTTCCAGGTTTCATAGGCTTCTTCCATCATAGCGCCGACGGATACTATGGCGGCGTCCGTCTCGCCCTGGGCCACTAACTGCGACCTGCCGTAAATTATCGGCGCCCTCAGCCCCTTCCAGAGACGCGAAGCCGCGGCCTTGGGGTAGCGGATTGCCACAGGGCCGCCGTGGCTAAGGGCGAAACGCAGCATCATTTCAAGCTCCTTCTTGTTCATAGGCGCCATTATGGTCATATTGGGCATGTGCGACAAAAACGCAAGGTCGAACAAGCCTTGGTGTGTCTCGCCGTCCGCGCCCACTACCCCCGCCCGGTCGATGGCGAAAATAACATGCAGGTTTTGAAGGCAGACGTCGTGGAGTATCTGGTCGTAGGCGCGCTGCAAAAAGGTCGAATATACAGCCACAACAGGCACAAGTCCGCTTTTGGCCATGCCGGCGGCAAAGGTCACGGCGTGCGCCTCCGCAATGCCCACGTCGAACAGGCGGCTGGGGAAAACCTTTCTGAATTCGTCAAAGCCCACGCCGCTGGGCATGGCGGCGGTTACGGCGGTTACGCGCGGGTCGGCGGAGGCTATCTTGACCAGTTCCTTGCCGAACACGTCGGTGTATGTGTCCCAGAGCTTAACGTCAATAGGCTTGCCGGTTTCCACGTCAAAGGCGTTTACCCCGTGGAACTTGGCGGGCGAGGCCTCGGACTGCAAGTAGCCCTTGCCTTTTGTTGTATAGACGTGCAGCAGGACAGGGCCGGGGATATTTTTCACCTTGCTCAATACGCCGATAAGTTCCTCCATGTTGTGGCCGTCCACAGGGCCTACGTATGTAAAGCCCATTTCTTCAAACATAACGCCGGGCACAAGCAAGTAACGCAAAGTATTTTTCGCCTTTTCCAGTGCCCTGCGCAGCGCCGCGCCTATAAACGGCAGTTTGCTCACTAATCTGTTGATGTCGGATTTTGTGTTCAGGTAGGAAGGCGCAATACGCAGCTTGTTAAGATACTTTTGAAGCGCGCCGACATTCTCGGAAATAGACATTTGGTTGTCGTTTAATATTACAAGCAGGTTAGTGTTGGCGCGCCCGGCGTTGTTAAGCCCCTCGAAGGCCAGGCCCCCTGTCATGGACCCGTCGCCGATTACAGCCGCCACATAGCCGCGTCCGCCTTGCAGGTCGCGGCTAAGGCAATAACCCAAAGCGGCCGAAATGGACGTGGAGCTGTGCCCTGTGTCAAAGGCGTCGTGGGCGCTTTCGGACGCCTTGGGAAAGCCGCTTAACCCGCCCAGCCTGCGCAGGGTGTTAAACGCCCCCATGCGGCCTGTTAAAATTTTATGGACATAAGCCTGGTGTCCAACGTCCCATATTATCTTATCCAGTGGGGAATTGTAGCAATAGTGCAGGGCGACGCTAAGTTCTACAACCCCCAGGTTTGACGCCAAGTGGCCCCCGGTAACAGAAATTGTTTCTATTAAGAATTCCCGCAGCTCCAGGCACAGGACCTGAAGTTCGGGCACTGTCATTCTTTTTAAATCCTCAGGGCTTTTTACGCTATCCAAATACTTCATGAACAACATCCTCTCTAAAATATTACCCCCGGTGACTTAAAACCGCGATTAGCACACCCAATATTGCGCCTGCCGCCACTTCCACAGGACTATGGCCCAGCAGCTCCTTTAATTTTTTATCCAGCTTTATGCCCTGGTGTTCCAAACTTTCCACAAGCATATTAATAACCGCGGCCTGCTTACCCGCGGCGCGGCGCACCCCGGCCGCGTCGGTCATTACTATCATGCTCAGTACCGCGCTTATGGCGAAATAGGGCGAATCAAAGCCGTACTTAAGCCCAAGAGTCGCGCCCATAGCCACTACGAAGGATGTGTGCGAGCTTGGCATACCTCCTGTGCTTAAAAACAAAGAAAGCTCAACCTTCCGGGTACGGGCAAGCTCTATTAAGAGCTTAATCAGCTGCGCCACAAACCATGCAGCTATGGAAACCAACAATACCGAATTGTGGAAAACTTCTCCAAAATAGCCGCTCAATATAACACCTCATCAATAATCCGTTTTAAGAACGCACCGCCTAACCCGGCGCACAAACGCCCGGTCTCGGCCCGCGCGGCCGTAAGCTCGCGCATGGCCCCTTCCTTGCCGTATAACGTTACAAAGGTCGCCTTGCCGTTACGCTCGTCAGAGGATGTCTTGCCTGTGCCGCAGGCGTCGCCCGTCACGTCCAGCAGGTCGTCCTTTATTTGAAAGGCCAGGCCAAGGGACAGCCCCAACGCGCTAAATTGCGCGCACAGCCCGCTTCCGGCCCCCGCCAGGCGCCCGCCCGCGCACAGGGCCGCTCGGAACAGCTCCGCCGTTTTCCCACGGTGCATATATAGTAATGTCTCACTGTCCGCCGCTTTATTCCCAGATAAAATATCCACCGCCTGCCCGCCTACCATTCCGCCTATACCAGCCGAATACGCTATTTCCGTCATTGCCCTTACCGCGTTTTCGGAATAATGTTCCGCCGCCGCGCGGGCCATAAGCTCGTAGGCCGTGTTAAGCAGCCCGTCCCCGGCCAGCAGTGCCACCGCATCGCCATACACCACATGGTTTGCGGGCTTGCCTCTGCGCAGGCTGTCGTTGTCCATCTGCGGCAAGTCGTCATGTATAAGCGAATACGTATGTATCATCTCAAGGGCGCAGGCGAATACCATCGCCAAGGGCGTGTCCGCGCCTCCCGCGGCTTCGTGGGCCGCCAGCAGCAGCAGGGGCCGCAGCCGTTTGCCTCCGCCGTGGGGGCTGTCCTCTGCGAGCAGACTGTAACGCATGGCTTCGTACAGTTTTTCCGGATATTTTACAGGAAGGAATGCGTCCAGCGCCCGGTTTATTTCCTCGCGTTTCCTGTGCAGTTCCTGTTTGAATTCTCCACTATTCATCCGCGCCGTCTCCGTACTCAAACTTTACAGTTGCGTACCCGTTTTCCACGTTCTTCTGCAGTTCGGACACTTCCTCCTCCAGTTCGCCCAGACTCTTGGAACAATACAGGGAAAGCTCCATCCCTTCCTTGTACAGCGCGATGGATTCCTCCAAGGGCGCCTCGTTTTCCTCCAGCACGGCTATTATTTCCTCTAGCCTGTCCAAGGCCTGGTCGAAACTCAAATCCCTATTCATAAACGCACCTCCGTAATTGTCGCCGCTATTGTCCCGTCATGCATAAGGACGGTTACGTCCTGGCCCTGCCTGGCGTCCGCGGCCCGGGCCAGCAGGACCCCGCTGTCATACACCAGGCCGTATCCGCGCCTCAGCACTGTAAGGGGCGATATGTTCTCCAATATTAACATATCGCTTTGAAGCCGCTGCTTGCGTCCGCCTATCCCGCGTCTGGCCTCGCGGGTCAGCCTGTCCGTAAGGGCAAGGGCACGCGCCCGGCGGTTACGCAGTATCTCCAGAGGTCTGCGCAGGGCAGCGCGGCTCTGGATGCCGCTAAGCGTCAGCCTGCGCTTTTCAAGAATCCGCTTCATACCCGCGTCCAGCATCCTTGCGTATGTCCGCGCGCGGGCGTACACCTGCCGCCGGACCGGAGACACTAGTTCCGCCGCGGCGGTTGGCGTGGACGCGCGAAGGTCGGCGGCAAAATCCGCCATAGTAAAGTCTGTTTCATGGCCTATCGCGGATATTATCGGAGTCTTGACACCGAATACGGCCCGGGCTGTCCGTTCCTCGTTAAAGGCCCATAAATCCTCTAGGGAACCGCCCCCGCGGCCCAATATAATAACTTCCGCGCCGCCCCATTCGTCCGCCTCGGCCAAGGCTCGGGCAATATCCCGCGCCGCGCCGTCCCCCTGGACCTTCGCGGGCACAACGACTATTTTTATTGTGCTGTCCCGCCGCTGTATGGTACGTATCATATCATGGACCGCCGCGCCTGTGGAAGCGGTTACCAGCGCCACGGTACGCGGCGACTTGGGTATGGGCTTTTTCCATTCCTGGGCAAAAAGCCCTTCGGCCAGCAATTTATCCTTTAACTGTTGGTAGGCGGCGTACAACGCCCCTATGCCGGACGGTTCCAGTTTTTGTACATACAGCTGGTACTGGCCGGTTTTTTCGTAAAGGGATACACGGCCAAAGGCGACCACTCTCATGCCGTTGTCCGGCTTGAACGCCAGCGTTTGTCCGTAGCCTTTGAACATAACCGCGCTCATGGCCGCCGAAGCGTCCTTAAGCGTAAAGTAAGAATGGCCGGAGGAATGGCGCAGGTAGTTTGAGATTTCCCCTTCAATAAATATATGAGACAATATTGCGTCCTCGTCCAGCACAGCCTTTACGTAACGCGTTATCTCGCCTACAGTGTAGATTCTCATAAAAAACCTCCCCGGCTGACTTTAGTGGGCCGCTGCCTGTGATATAGAAGCGATTTTGCTCAGCACGCCGTTTACGAACCTTGGGGAATCGTCGTCGCCGTATATCTTGCATAAGTTTACCGCCTCGTTTATGGCAACGCCCGTTGGTATGTCAGGGCGGTAGAGTATTTCGTTTGCCGCCATACGCATTACCGCCAAATCCACCGTGCTCAGCCGGTCCAAGCGCCAGCCCTTGGCGCAGCGCGCTATAAGCGCGTCTATCTCCGCGAGGTGGTCCAGGGTCCCGTGTATTTCCTCATAAACAAAGGCGCGGTCAGACTCCGTGAGGTCACCGCAGTACAAGAAATAATCCTCTGCCGCCGCGTCCAAGTCCAGCGTTTCGTGGAACGAAAGCTGATATATTATACTAAACGCGTGTTTCCTTAATGTTCTCCTGTTCATGCCCGCGCCTAAAAGGCTTCCCCAACATCCTTCGGCTTCTCCTTATCGTGAATTATGCCGGACACTATTATGTTGACATCCTGCACCGCCAGCCCTGTCATGGTTTCGACAGCCGCCTTTACGCGCTTCTGCACTTCCGTGGATACTTCCTGCACGCGGCACCCGAATTTGACCGTCAGGCTTAACTCTACTGTTACGGACTCGTCCTTGACCTCCACTTTTACGCCTTTTGAAAAATTCTTGCGGCCCAGCCGCTCGGCTATGTCGCCTGTTATATTGCCCGCCATGCCGGCCACGCCCTCAATCTCCAGCGCTGCCGTGCCGGCTATTACCGCTATTACCTCGTCCGCTATCTGTATTTGGCCGATACCGGTTCCGTTCTTTATTTCTGTCATAGCTGCTCCTCCATTCAATTATCGCGCATACCGAACATACGGCGCGCCTCCTCCATGAGTTCCTCCGCAGGCACCTCAAAAACCTTCTTCTCCTGGCCGAACCATTCGGCCTTGCCTTCGCCCAGCTTGTGATACGCCAGCAGTTCCGGCTCCGGCGCGCCAAGGGCACTGAGACGCGCCGCAATCTCCGGCAGTTCATGCCAATTTGCCCCGGGTACACAGGGGACGCGTACATGTACATTTAACCCTTCGGACAGCAGGCGGCCAAGGTTCTCCCAAATAAGCGCGCCGTCAACGCCGGTCAGTTTAGTGGAAAGTTCCGGCGACGCGGCCTTAATGTCGTACAGGAACAAGTCCGGCGACACCCTGGCCAGCCACTGGAAAGGCACGTGCCCGGCTGTATCCACGGCGGTATGCACACCGTTCGCCCTGCACAGCGCCACAATTTCAGCCAAAAAATCCACTTGAAGCATACACTCTCCGCCGGAAAAAGTCACGCCGCCGCCGCCGTTAACAAAATATAACTTTTCCTGCGCAATAAGCCCCCATAATTCTTCGGCTTCCATTTCACGGCCATGCATTGTAAGCGCGCCGGCGAAACATTCGCGGGCACAGCGTCCGCAGCGCGAGCACAGGGTGTAATCTATTCCCGCCTTGCCGCCCTCTTGCTTCTTATGGGCCGGACATAACGCGAAACACACGCCGCACCCTATACAGCGTTCCGCCAGAAAGGCCGGCTTAGGCGAAAACTCCCAGGATTCCGGATTGTGGCACCACACACAGCGCAGGTTGCAGCCCAGAAAAAACACGGTGGTGCGGATTCCCGGGCCGTCTTGTATGGAAAAATTTTGGATGTTGAATATTTTCCCTTTCATGAATATCTTCCCGTAATAGTAATGTCCTTGGCGTTCCCCCGGAAGGAGAACAGCGCCGTACCGGTGACCGCGTCCCATTTAACATCCGCGGCGACATGGCCGCCCTCCTCGTCAACCGCCGTGACGCTTGTCACCGGCTTTTGAAGATATACGCGGATATAGGCGTTTATTTCAGCCGCAGCCCTGCATTTTATTTCCATGCTGTTTTCGGCGGCTCCGCAGTTAAGGGAAAATACGCGGGCCGAAGCGCCGATTATCTGGCCGTCGGTTTTGCCCCCGTCCTCCCGCCCGGAGTATGACAAATCGTACAACAAAGTGTTTTCGCCGGGGCGCAGGATTTTTTCCGTAATAAGGGCGAAATCCGGCGTATATATATCCGCGAAGGAGCCTTTAAGCACAAGGGGCTCTTCCGAGACGCTTTCCTCCATTACGCAGGCGATAATGTAAGGCCCCCGCCGCAGGCGCAGGTAGTTTTTATAGGTCCAGCCGCACCCTTCCGCGGCCAGTTGTTCCCGAATCCAGTGACGGTAACGCGCCGCGGCCTCCGGAGACATACAGAAGGACGCGGGCGTGGCGTTAAGCACAGCCACAGTGCCGCTGCCGGACTTGTACACGCCGTCTTCGGGCGCGCGGGACTGACCAGCCTTTATGGGCAGCCCCAGCATTTCAAAAAGATGTTCCGCCGGGTTGTTGTAGTCCGCCCGCAGACGGCGGTCCGCCTTGCCGCGGTTCCACCACGCGTCCGCTTTGTGGTAGGGGTCGCTGCCGTCGCCTACATAGAACAGTGTGCCGCCGCCGCTTACCCATTCGGCCAGGCAGTTGTTAATATCCGGTGTTTCCGGCTTCAGGTACTCGTAAGAGAGCACAAGACGTCTGTAACCGTCCAGATACCCGGGGAACCGCCGCAGGTTATCCAGCTGAACGGGCCGCAGGGGCAGTCCGTATTTCAGCAGCGGCAGGGTCAAGCCGAAGAATTGCGGAAACGCGCCGGACTCAATAAATGCCAGCATAAAATCCGGATCATGCTCGAATTTTTTGAAAAACGCGCGGCTGGCGTCGGCCTGCGTGAAGGGCTGGCCGTCTGCGGGGGTTGTTTCGCCCATGAGTTCAAAAAAGCTGGCGGCCGCGTCCGGCGTCCAAAGCTGAAACTTGCGCAGCGTTTTCTCGTCCCAGGGCGTGGGCTTGTGGGTGTTGTCCGGGAAGGTGCGCTGGTACAGCCCTGTGTCTGACATGAGTACGCCCAGCCCATTGTCCATGTCAGAGAGCGGGTGGTCCATGTCTCCCAAAGTCTGCGCCAGCCCGTTAAGGAGCGAGGCGTAGTCCTCCGGGATATATCGCGCCCCTTCGCGGGGCTTGCGGGACGCGCGGTCGATTGGGTAGGCGCGGCGGTACACCCTGTTTGGCCAGGGGCAGATTTCATATGTGTGGATTTCCGGATGCAGCAGGGACGCGGTTACTGTCTTTAGATAGTTCACACGATAGTCTTCCCAGTCGTAGTCCGGGTTATCCTCAATAGGGTCGTGAAGGAACCACATATCACGGCCGGTGCCGCGCACCAGTTCCTGCATAATACCGTATTCCAGGTAGGCGGTTTCAAAGGTGCGTTCCCGCAGCACGCCCTCAAACACGTTGGCGGACCGGCTTGTGCCGGTCCACACCTGCGCTATGCAGCCGTCTATGGATGGAATATCAATAAGGCCGCCTTCCGGACTCATTATCTTCCATTGGGTATAGTTAAGCAGGCTGTGGGTAGGCACGTAGACACGCAGCACACGGTTATATTTTACTAGCGCGTATTCCTTTAACGCGGCGCTCACGCGCGTAAGCGCGCGGGAATACAGCAGGGCCTTCAGGCGCGAGGCTTTGTAGCGCGTGTCAAGTGACTCGTGGGGAGGCGACCAATCCTGCCGGTAGTGCAGCTTGTACTCGCGTTTAAACGCTTCCGAATAGCCGCCGTTGTCAAAAAATTCCGGCTCCTCCAGGTGTATAGCTTCCACACCAGAATCCACCGCGGCTTTTAATTTTTCCGTCAGATAATCCGCAAAGGCGATTGTGGGCACCATATAGGGTACGTCCTTACCGTGAAGAATACGCTTGCCGTCCCGGTCCGTCTGGCTTTCGTCCCAATGCTGGCGGCCGTCCCATTTGCCGTATAAATAGTCCTGATATTCGCCCCAGGCGATACCTGTCATTAAATGGACCACATAGCCACGCTGGCGGTACTGGCGGACACGCTCCGGCATTGTCGCGCCAATTCCGTAAACCATGACAAAGTCGCATCCCAAGTCGATTTTTTCGTGGAAGGGCTCGGCTTCCTGATATCCTGTAAGCTCTTGCGCGCGCTCGCGTATAAACATGCGGCGTCAATCCTCTCTTTTTTCAAAAGACCTTAAGCGAAACCGTTCAGAGGTCAAAACACTAAGACCTTAAGACCTTAAGACCTTAAGACCTTAAAACCTTAAGACCTTGGGGCTCTGCCCCAAACCCCGCTGGGGACTCGTCCCCAGACCCCTTCTTAAGAGCGGCGGGTACAGCGCTCTTCTTGCGGGTACAATCTTTTCAAGAAAAGGGACTGGTTGTTTTTTTCTTAAATTCGCGCCTATGGGGCTCGTTCCCAGACCCCTTCTTAAGGGCGGCGGGTACAGCGCTCTTCTTGCGGGTACAATCTTTTCAAGAAAAGGGACTGGTTGTTTTTTTCTTAAGTTCGCGCCTATGAGGCTCGTCCCCAGATCCCTTCTTAAGGGCGGCGGGTACAGCGCTCTTCTTGCGCTTCGCGCGCACTAATTAAGTAGAACTCGACGAACAAGCGCCTTACACATCTGAACAGACACATCACCTCGACGGCTATTATGAGTTCCCACGGAAACTCGAAACTCTTTTGTAGAGCCAGCTCGCGAATTGTGGATAACTCTATCACCTCCACAAAAATTGCTGAGCATCATTTCAAATTTTATTGAAATATTGCGCGAGCTAATTTGTACGCTTTTGTTACAAAATTGTTTCCGTGGATACTCTATTATACGCCAAACCTAAATTCCCCGCAACCCTATAAGATTTTATGTACTGATTTTTCGCGACAAGCCCCGCTCTCGGTTAAACCCTCCCTAGTCAGGCAATACTTTTACTAAAAGGCATAGAACAGAAAGGATAATGTCAATGCATAGCGGCAGCGTAAAGGCCAAAAAATTCAGCGTCCGCACCGACCTGGCGGTAGAGGCGCGGGAGCTGGCGGCGTCCGGCTCGGACCAGGTGGAAGGCGTAACAGTTGAAACAGAGGAAACAGCGGGCATACATGTCACAACAGTGAATATATTGAACGAACTTGGCGCGGAACGCATGGGAAAGCCCGCGGGGCTGTATGTCACAATAGAGTCGGAGGCCATGAAGGAAAACGACGCAGATACCCACGAGGAAATAATAAAATTACTGGCGCAAAAACTTGGAGGGTTTAATAAATTAGGGCACGGCGCGGCGCTGGTAGTTGGGCTGGGCAACTGGAAGGTAACGCCGGACGCGCTTGGCCCGAAAGTGGTGTCCAAAGTACTGGTAACGCGGCACATGGACAGCCGTACCCTGCCGCTCGATTACGGGCTGAGGCCGGTATGCGCCATAGCGCCGGGGGTAATGGGCCTGACAGGGATAGAGACGGCGGAAATAATCCGCGGCGTGGCCGAGCGGGTAAACCCAGAGGTTATAATCGCGGTGGACGCCCTAGCGGCGCGTAAGACAAGCAGGATAAACGCGACGGTACAAATGTCGGACACTGGCATAAAACCCGGCGCGGGCATGGGCGGCAAACGCATGGAAATAAACGAGAAGAACATGGGCGCGCCGGTAATAGCCATCGGCGTGCCTACGGTGGTGGATGCCGCCACGCTGGTAAACGACACAATGGACAAAATTTTAGCTGAAATGACAGGCGCGGTGCGGCAAGGCTCAAAATTTTACGAAATGCTTTCCAAGTTGGAGTCAGAGGACAAGTACAATTTAATAACGGAGATTTTAAACCCATATGAGGAGAATATGTTTGTTACGCCCAAGGAAGTGGACGCGGTAATAGAGCGGCTCTCCAATATAATCGCCAACGCTGTTAATATTTCGCTGCATCCGGGAATCAGCGCCAGCGACATTAATAGATTTATTTCTTAAATAATGTTAATATACAGGATAAGACTGTATATTAAGGCGTGTTTGAAAATTCGTTAAAGTGAGAAATTTCGAATAAAACCACCGCGATTTCGCGCTGGAATCTAGTTTTCAAACACGTCCTAGGAGATGACGCATATGTTAGAGAACTGCACGCCATTGGATGTGTTTGGCTATTTTGAGGATATCAGCCGTATACCGCGCGGCTCTGGAAACGAGAAGCTGGTAAGCGATTATGTTATGGATTTTGCCCGGGCGCGGGGTCTGTGGTCAAGCCAGGACGAACTGTATAACGTAATAGTCAAGAAGCCCGGCAGCGGCGCGCCGGCCGATGTTCGGCTTCCGGCCGATGTTCGGCTTCCGGTAATAATCCAGGGGCATCTGGACATGGTATGCGAAAAAAATCACGGCACGCTCCACGATTTTTCAACCGATCCCTTGGAGCTGGAGGTGGACGGCGGCTATGTAAAGGCCAGGGGCACCACTTTGGGCGCGGACAACGGAATTGGGGTGGCCATGGCGCTGGCGCTGCTGGCTGCCAGGGACATACCGCACCCGCCCCTGGAGGTTGTGCTTACCACACAGGAAGAAACGGGTATGCAGGGCGCGGAAAAGCTGGATGTATCCGCGCTGGAGGGCAAGGTTCTGCTGAACCTGGATTCCGAGGAGGAACATATTTTCACCACCAGCTGCGCGGGCGGGGTCAAGGCGGACGTAATCCTGCCCGTTACCCGCGCGGAAACCGGCGCGGGCCAAAGCTGGGCGCTTTCGGTCACGGGCCTGAAGGGCGGGCATTCCGGGCTTGACATTGACAAGGAGCGCGCGAACGCCAACCGTTTGCTGGGGCGTGTACTGCTTGGCGCGGCAGCGGAGTTGGACGCGGGGCTGCGCCATATATCCGGCGGCTCTAAGGACAACGCCATTCCCCGGGAAGCCCGAGCGGTAATTTCGGTCCGGCCGGAGGCATTCCAGCGCCTGGCGGACCTGGTGGACCAATACCAGCGGACATTCCGCCAGGAGTACAGGATAAGCGAGTCCGGCATCACACTGACGTTAGAGGAGGTCCGGTACGACGAGCCGCCGTTTTCCGCGGACACGCGGCAGAAGGTTATCGCCGCGCTGCTCTTGCTGCCCAACGGCATACAGGCCATGAACCTGGACCTGCCGGGGCTGGTGGAGACCTCGAACAATATAGGTGTGGTACGTGTTAAAAAAGACAGCCCGCAGACGGCGTTCCATCTTGGGCAGGCGGGCGGAAGGGAGTATGTGGAATTTAGCTGCGCGGTACGCAGTTCGGTTATTTCAAGGAAATATTTTATGCTTGACCAGTTACGCGCGGCAGCCGGGCTGATTGGCGCGCAGGTACAGACGCGCGGCAACTATCCCGCCTGGGAGTACAACCCGACGTCGGTTATCACCGCCCGCGCCGAGGAGCTTTACTTTACGCTGCGCGGCAAGCCGCCGGTTCTCCGCGCGGTGCACGCCGGACTGGAGTGCGGGCTGTTCGCCGAAAAAATAAAGGGCATTGACATGCTCTCCTTCGGCCCTGACATACACGACGCCCACACCCCGGACGAACGTCTCAGCATATCCTCCACCGCCAGGGTATGGGAATTCCTGAAAAAGCTGCTTGCCGGTTTCAATCCACATTTGGATGGGAACCCAAATGACTAATAGTCGAGCTTGCTCGGCACTTGTCAATAAGCAGGATGGCAGCAAAACTGCAAGAGCCGAGCATCCTCCGCCACCCAAATTTTGAAAGACCCAAAAGATTAAAGCCACGAGGCACTATTTCAAGTTAAACGCGAAGGAGCCGCGAAAATGAAGCGAAATTTCCGAATTTTGATGGTGGATGACGATGCCGAGGTCCTGCGGGCCAATGAACAATATCTTACGGAAACCGGCTACGAGGTGTGCTGCGCCCAAACGCTGGAAAGCGCCCGCCGGAAACTGCATGTCCCGCCGGACCTCATTCTGCTGGACGTTCGCCTGCCGGACGGCTCCGGGTATGATTTCTGCAGGGATGTGCGCAAGGTATCCAACGTGCCCATCATATTTCTCACCGCCTTGGGCGGGGACGGAGATATAATCGGCGGCCTGTCCCTTGGCGGGGACGATTACATTGTAAAGCCCTGCGGCATGGGAGTTCTGGGCGCTCGGATAGCGGCGTGCCTGCGGCGGCGCGGCCTTGACGGAGGGCGGATTGACCTGCCGCCTTTACACATTGATATTATATCGGGCGCTGTCCGAATGGCGAGGGGGGGGGGGTAGAGGATGAAGTCCCCTTGAGCCGCCGGGAATTTCAGCTGCTTATGTATTTTGTTAGCCGTCTGGGTCAGGAAATAAGCCAAGCGGAGATTTACCGAGATGTCTGGGGGGCCGAGCCGGAGACAATGGGAGGCGCGGTACGCGTAAACGTGTCACGTCTGCGCCACAAGCTGCTGCTTGGCGCGGACAGCTGCTTCCAGCTTTCCGCCACAGCCGGGCATGGTTACATATTTTTGCGGGTCCGGGAGCCGGAAGCGGTTAACTAAGACGTATTTGAAAATTCCTTAAAGCGTGAAATTTCGGATGAAACCGCCGCAATTTCGCGCTGAAATCCAGTTTTCAAACACGTCCTAGCCTTCGGGCGGATTGCCACCCGCCCCTACGATATTGTGTGTACCCTAGGGGACGATGGCAATCGTCCCGAAAACCTTCGGGTGGATTGTATACACATTGTACGGCCGCTATAAAGCCTCCGGCGCCACAAAACTTTTCAGCAGCGCGCAATCCCCGTCCAGCGTGTACTCGCCTATAGCGGCGGGCATAAAGACAGACTGGCCCGGCCCGAGTTCAACAGACTGCCGCGAGCCGAGCGTCGGCCCGCCGCCGCTTACCGTGGCGCGGCCCCTCACGCAGGTAAAAATGCTGAATACTCCGATTCCATTGCTCGAATGAGGCGCGGGCGAACCCATACAGACACGGGTGGCGATATCATACTTTTCCACAACAAAATGCTTGTTCCTGATTAATTGGGTAAGCGTGTACCCGTCAAATTTTGTCTCCTGCCCAGCCGGAAGGGAAAAAGAGCCGGCAACCACCTCAACCGGTCCGTTGTCAAAATTTATCACATCCAGCGCCTTGTCCACGTGCAGTTCCCGGGGCTTTCCGTCAAGCCCCGCGCGGTTATAATCGTATACCCTATATGTTATGTCCGAGTTCTGCTGTATCTCCGCTAACACTGTCCCCCGTGTTATAGCGTGAACCAGGCCCGGCGGTATGTCTATCACGTCGCCGGCCCGCACCTCCAGCCTGCCCAGCAGCGTCTCCACCGTGCCCTCTTTAAGGGCCAGCCTGAACATCTCCCTTGTCACGCCGGGCTTAAGCCCGACAATCAGATACCCGTCTGCCGGCGGCTCTAGTATATACCACATTTCCGCCTTGCCCAATGGCCGCGAGGAAAAAAGCGCCGGTTCCGCTTCATGCTCCGCCGGGGGCCGAACATCGGCAGCGTGCCCGTCATCAGGGTGCACCTGCACCGAGAGGTTGTCATTGGCGTCAATAGTCTTAACCAGCAGCGGAAAGGGCGGAATCGCCGCCCTTCCCCTGCCGAGCCAAGCCCCTGGGTCCGCGCCGGTTACTTCCGCCAGGGTACGTCCCTTAAGAGGCCCGTTGGCCACTACGCTCATTTCCATGTCATTGCCCCACTTATCCTGCCGGCAGGTCACGTCCCAGCTTTCCCCGGTTTTGTCCGATAAAATATTCTTGCCAAAATCCCGCAGACGGGAACCGCCCCAAATCATTTCCTTAAACACTGGTTCAAAAATTAAAGGATACATATTCATCACTCCGTTTTAATAGCGGTAAGCGCGCTTATCATCATAGCCCTGCGCGCGGGAAAATAGCCGGACACCAGGCCGATAAACGTGGCGAACGCCAGCCCGCCGGCGCACAGCCAGGGAGTGAGCATAGACACGGAGGTCTGCTGCATAGCCATGTACTCGTTATTCATAAAGGACAGGCCGGAGGAATTCAGGAAATAGGATATCAGCGCGCTGAGCCCCACGCCCAGCCCCCCGCCGAAAAATCCTATCAGGGCCGCCTCAAGGAGAAAGAGCTTGCCAATATCCTTAAGGGCCGCGCCGATAACCTTCATTATGCCGATTTCCCGAGTGCGTTCGTATATGGCCATAATCATGGTGTTAGCAATGCCTATGGCCGCTACGAACAGGGCCACCGCGCCAATGGCGCCGAGAAGCCCCTGCAGGCTTTGGGACATGCGCTGCATGGACTCCAGCTGCTGGCTGGGTATTTCAGCCGGATACCCCATCTCAATTATCAGGTCCCGGACTTTCTTTACTGTGTCCAAATCGCCGCATTTAACATACGCCTGCTGGTAGCCGCTGTCATTATCCGCTCCGGGCGCCCTTGCCCCTGTCCAGGACTGGGATTGCTGCTGCTCGAACTTGCGCTGTTCCGCTATAATCTTCTCCGCTTGCGCAAGCGGCATGTATACAGAGTAATCTACCTGGTAATTCTCCTTTGGCGCAAGCACTCCCACGGTCTTCAGCCTGTAAATTTTCATATCCTGCCCGCCGGCTTCGTCAGGGTAAATCAATTGCCAGTTATAGGAATACTGTATACGGTCCCGCATGACATCCAATTCCGGAACCCGCTCGCCATCCTCCGCGCCGCCGTACATGCTGTAACGGCTGCGGTAGTCCATGGACTGTTTGTAGAATTGGTAGGGTATTTCCGAGCCAAATACTACGTCAAGCCCGTCGTCCTTATTAAGCAGGCGCCCTTCCGCAGCGGTGTACCCCAGGACCTCCATGGCTTCCGGGTCAATACCCACCAGCTGCATGTAATCGCAGATTAAACGCCCGGATTTCGCGTAGAAATAGGTTGACACTATGGGCGTCGCGGCTATAACGCCGGGCAGCTGCTTAAATTTTACTATGGCGTTGCCGTCCAATTTAAGCTCGCCCTGACCGCCGCCGGCTTGCCCGGAGAGACTCATGACGTCGCGGGCGTAGCCGTACATACTGGGGCTGTAGACTGTTACAACGGTAATGTCGCCAAGTTTTTTAAGTTCCTCGTTAAAGGTGTTGTTCATCGCCAGGGCCAGCGAAATCATTACCACTATAGCAGCCGTGCCGATTACCACCCCCAGTATGGTCAAAAACGTCCGCAGTTTCCTCTTTAAGAGGTTGCGGAAGGCCATTGCCGCCACATCTAAATTACTCATCCTCGTCCAGTCCTTTTTGCTTTTTCTTAAACAGTTTCCGCACCAGGAGAATGATAACTATCAGCACCGCAAGGCCGCCGCCCGCCCAGGCGTAGAAAACCGGCCGCTTGACCAGGGCCAGCAGCTTTTCCGCTAAGCCCTCCGGCTCTGATTCCGGGGGCACAAAATCCAATTCCCCGCCAAAGTCCATAGCTGTCGCCTCTATTGAAAAAGGCTGCTCCCGCTCGAATTTTTCGCCCATTTCATCCTCGTAAGTTATCAGCACGCGGCCTGTGTACGTGCCCGGCTCCGGAACTATGAACTGCCCGTCGTAATACACCGTGCTGCTTTGGGCCACCGTGCCGAAGTACAGCATACTGCTGGATGTGTCAAAATCGCCCTCGATCCTCGTCCGGGTGTTCATCAAGGAACTCTTGCCCGTATTGGACAGCATGAAACTCACGTACACCGGCTCGCCCGCCATTGTAGTGGGCGGTATTGTTATGTCGCTGGTCTCCAGGTCAACGACCTGCTTTACGTTTATGCCGATCTGGTCCGTGTCCTCATAGGTGTTATACTCCCTGTCCTGATATTTAAAACTTATCTGTATCGTATAGGTGCGAGGCGGCGCGTCCGGCACGGTGAACATCTTAAGCTTCCGCTCCGCCGTGCCCTTGGGCTCAATAGCGTCTATATAGAAGGTGTTGCTGCCGTCCACAGGGGTAAACACGCTGCCCTTGCGCTCCGTGGTCTCTACCGCCGTAAGGGTGGCTTTTATGTTTTCTATGCTCTTGGACTTGTGGGTGTTTTGGAACACAAGCTCCAGGTCAAACTGCTGGCCGGCTTTTACCAAAATAGGGTCGCACTTGTAGCTTTCTATTATTATTTTCGGCTCGCTTATCTTGCTGTCGTCCTTCTCCTCTTCTTCCTCCGGCTCTTCGTGCCTTACGTTTACTCCGGCGAATTGTTCGAAAGTGAAAACCTCCGGCCTCTTTTCCTCGTCCTTTACCCCTGTCTCGTATTCCACCTTGAAACTTATGGCGTAGTTCTGCGTGCGCGCCTTGTTTGTGGGCGAAAAGGTGAAGGACATCCTCGTTTCCGCGCCTATGTCCAGCGCGGCCAGGGTTTGTATGCTGGCTGTGCGCGGCACCACGGCGTCAGCCTCTGTGGACGCCGCTGTTATTTTAATGTTTTTGGCCTCGCGGATGCCGCTGTTCTTTAGGTCCACGATTATTTCAAAATCGTCCCCCACTTCATACACGCCGTCAGGCGCGGCCATGTTCGTTATTTCCAGCTTCGCCCGGGACTCGTTGTCCTCCTTTTCCTCCTCCTCTTCCTCCGCAGCCGCGATAACGTAATGGGTGTATTCCTCTGTATATTCCTTGGCCTCCGCGTCCCTGTACTTTATTTTAAAGGTCAGGGGGTAGGAACCCTGCTCGATTTTAGGCGCGGCCTTAAGGCTGTAGGTAAGGGTCTGACGCGCGCCCTGGTCCAGTTCCCGGAAGTACACACTGCCGGAGCTGCCGGACAGGAATATCTTCGCAGGGTCAAACCCCTCGATTGTAATTTGCACGTCTGAGGCAATGCTGGTGCCCCGGTTCCGCATTTGCACCGAAAGCGAAAACTCGCCGCCCCCGCGGACCACCTCGGCGCTGGTCTTAAAATCGTCCAGCACCACCTTGGGCGCCGTGGCGTCGTTTAATACCTTAACTGTCAGGGTGTCTGTTTCGGAAAAATTCTCGTTCTTAACATTGCGGTAACTGTGGGTCAAAGTGACAGGGTACGCGCCTGCCTTGGCGTTGGCGTCCACCCGCACGCGCAGCCGCATCTTCTGCACCCTGCCCTCATATAATGAAGAAACCGCGTTGGAGGAGTTGAGAAACTCCAGCGTAAAGGGCGCTTCGCCCGTTACAGTGGCCTGGGTCAGCAGGTTATTGGCAAAGGACGAGCCGATGTTTTGCACCTGGATTTCCACATCCGCAGCCGAACCGTTGCGCACGTTTATCATGGACGGCGAAAGCAGCTTGACCACCGGCAGCGTCACCGGTATTGGCGTTGGCTCCGGTATTGGTGTTGGCGGAACTTGGTTTTGTATATCATTTATCTGGTTGTACAGGCTATCTATTACGTTGTTCAGACGTGATATTTCGTCGTCCTTTTCATCCCCCATAACCACGGCTGGCACCAACGCGAAAACGAACGCCGTCACCAGCAGCGTCGCTATGAATTTACTGCGCATTTAAATAATCCCCTTCCATATCGCCGCGTAGGGCGGTCTGTATACTTTCTATTCTGCCGTCGCGTATGTTGATGACCTGATCCGCGTAAGCTGACAGTTCCAAATTGTGAGTGACTATAATAAGCGTCTGATTGTTTTCCCGTACCAGACTCGTTATCAGATCCATCATATCCATCGCCGTCTTTGTGTCCAGGTTGCCTGTAGGCTCGTCGGCAAAAATTACCTGGGGCTGGTTTATAAAGGCCCGGGCGATACTTACCCGCTGCTGCTGGCCGCCGCTCATCTCCCCCGGCTTATGTTTGTACCGGTCCGCCAGCCCTACCGCCGCGAGCATTTCCATTGCCCGGCGCTCTCGGGTTTTTTTCGGGACTTTCTTGAATATCAGCGGCAGGGTCACGTTCTCCAGAGCGGTCAGCGTCGGCATTAAGTTATAGGACTGAAACACAAAGCCTATATACTTGCGCCGGAATTCCACCAACTTGCTTTCGTTCAGTTTGTCAAGCCTGCGTCCGTTAAATATTATACTGCCCTTGCTGGGACGCTCCAACCCGGCAAGCATGTTAAGCAGCGTGGATTTCCCAGAGCCGGACTTGCCCAGCAGACAATATATTTTGTTCTTCTCAAAATTAAGCGTTATTTCGTCTAAGGCCACTATCTTCTCGCCACCCATGCGGTACACCTTGCGCAGCTTGTCAAGTTCTATTATTGTTTCCAAGATACCACCTCCCTGTATACTAAAGAATAACAACACTGTCACGCGCTTGCAAATATTTTTATTAGCTGGTATCTTTGTAGGAACAGAATAGGACGTGTTTGAAAACTGGATTCCGATAGTCGAGCTTGCTCGACTATCATTGCAGCGGTTTCATTCGAAATTTCGCGCTCTAAGGAATTTTTAAACACGCCTTAATATACTCACAAAAATTATAAAAGGAGAAAAACTATGTCCGAAGCTATTATTTCATTCCTGCAATCCCACGGCATACCACGGGAAATAATTATCGCGGTTATCTCCATGCTCCCTGTTATGGAACTTCGCCTGGGCCTTATCGCCGCGTCCGTGCTGGGCGTGCCGCTTGCCCGCGCGTTTGCGGTGTGCTTCCTGGCTAATATTTTGCCTATCCCGCTTATACTGCTGTTCGTCAAACAAATATTCACGCTTATGAAAAAACACGCGGTTTTCCCAGGGCTTGTCACCCGCCTGGAGAAGTCCGCCCTGCGCAAAAGCGGCGCTATTAAAGAAAAATTGTTCGTCGGTCTTTTCCTGTTTGTAGCTGTCCCCCTTCCCGGCACCGGCGCCTGGACCGGTGCGCTTATCGCCGCGCTTATCGGCCTGCCTGTCCGCCGCTCGTTCTTTACTATAGCGGCGGGAGTCCTGGGCGCGGGATTGATTATGATTATTCTGACGTATTTTATTCCCGGTTTGTTCGGGTTTAAATAAAGGGGCGTTTTAATATGTCTCCTAAAATCAGAACCGCGCTGATATGCGTGTTTTCGGCGGCGCTGCTGTTCTGTATGGCAAGGGCGGCGTTAATTTTATACAGCTATATCAGCGCCGCGAAACTGTATAAGGACTTAAGCGGCAGAGTATTCGCGGCGTCTCCCCTTCCAGAGCCGGATTCAGGGACAGACGGCCCGTCAGAAGAAACGCCTGCGGCCCCTGAACTTCCGGACCGCGAAAATATATATATTGATTTTGACACGCTTATCCAAGAAAATCCTGATTGCGTAGCCTGGCTTTGGATTCCGGCATTGGATATAAAGTACCCGATTATGCAGTCCGACGACAACCGCGAATACCTGACAACGGCCTTCGATGGCAGCTACAGCGCGTGCGGCAGTTTGTTCCTGGATTACCGGAATAAGCCTGACCTTACAAGCTCCCATTCTATAATCTATGGCCATAACATGTATGACGGCTCTATGTTCGGCCGTTTGGACGCCTACGCGGACGAGGAATTTTTCAGCGCGAACCCTGATATTTATGTGTTTACGCCTGAAGGAAGGGAGATATACCAGGTATTCTCCCACTACATCACCACTGAGGAGCACGACAGTTACAGGATGGAATTTGAGAGCGAAAGCGGGCTGGCCGATTACGCGCGTATATTAAAGCGCTATTCCTGGCTGGATTCGGATGTCGAATTAAGAAATATTTCCCGGATGCTTACGTTGTCTACCTGCGTGGACGATAACAGCAAACGCCGCGTCGTCCACGCGCTTCTGGTCTGTTCAGAGGTCAAAACACTAAAACCTTAAAACCAACGGACACTTAGAGCCTATCCCTTAATAGACAAGAATGCTGATTTTACGCCATTTCAGCCTTTTATACTCACACACGAAAACATCTTCTAAAAATCTTTCAGTGTTTTCGTGTGTGAGCAACCAACAACCGGCGTGAAAAGCGCATTTCTTTTCGCGCCTTAGTATAGCAAATCCGGTACTTAAGCCGTTCTGTACTATTCGGGGATAAGCCCTTAAACGTTAACGGGCGGATTGCCATCCGCCCCTACGGGTATATCCGTCGATATTTTAAAGAAAAAGAAATGCTTTTGGCTAAGGCGTGTTTGAAAATTCCTTAAAGCGCGAAATTTCGAATAAAACCGCTGCAATGATAGTCGAGCTTGCTCGACGCTTCGCGCTGCGTCGAGCAAGCTCGACTATCGGAATCAAGTTTTCAAACATGTCCTAGTGGTGTATCCGTCGATATTTTAAAGAAGAAATAAATATTTTCGGCCAGTAGTTTCAAGTGCAAATGTCGCGGGAGTGCGGGCGAACACAGTTCGCCCCTACTATGATTTATGAGCGGATA
>JAISYE010000025.1 GCA_031297485.1 Clostridiales bacterium | reverse complement strand
ACGCCTTAGGCAATGATATTGGGGTGCGGATTTATCTGGCCATGCATTGCCCGGGCCCCCTGCCGCAGCCGTGATTTCATAATCCTTTAACCTCATTGTTGATTTTCCATGTTGAGCCTCCCCAGCGGGTTATATTTTGGGTTACAAAAATTCGCTCATCACCAGGTTTGCCACGTCCATTCCCCGGTCGCTTAAACGGACCGTATCTTCCTCAAGCATCAGCAGCCCCATCCCTGCGTACTTGTCAACGGCCGCGCCAAACACGCGCGCAAGCGGCACGCCGAACCGCCGCTTAAAATTTTCAGCGCTGACGCCCCTTACAAGCCGCAGTCCCAGGAACATAAACTCGGACATGGCTTCGCGCTCGGTTAGCTGAACCATGTCTTCGGCCAGGCATTGCCGGCAGCCGTTGGCGTCAAGATATTTTTTCATGTCAGCCGTATTGTGATACCTGCGTTCGTCTATAAAGGAATGAGCCCCCAAGCCGAACCCGATATAGTTTTTGCGGTTCCAGCAGTTTGTGTTGTGACGGGAATAGCGCCCAGGCTTTGCGAAATTTGAAATTTCGTAATGCTCGTAGCCTTGGTCCCGCAGGATCCGTTTGGCATCGGCGTACATCGCGCGGTCGTCCTCGTCGGAAACCTGCGGCAGCATACCCCGGCGCTTTAGTTCGCCGAAGGGCGTTCCCTCCTCCACAGTCAAGGCGTAGGCGGAAATATGGGCCGTGCCCAGCGCGGCCGCGCGCTCCAGGGTCTCCCGCCATTCCTCCGCGCTTTGTCCAGGCAGCGCGAACATCAGGTCCACGTTTATATTGTCAAAACCCGCGGCTGATGCGGCTTCCCAATTTTTCAAAAATATTTCCAGTGTGTGTATCCTGCCCAACTGCCGTAGCCGCGCGTTATCCCAAGCCTGTAAGCCAAGGCTTAGCCGGTTGACCCCCATTCTCTTAAGCGCGCCGAGCATGTGCGCGTCCAGCGTGCCAGGGTTGCTCTCCACGGTTATTTCCGCGTCAGCGGTTACCTTGTGCCGAAACAGTTCGTCAAAAATTTTCTCTATAAAAGAAGGCGGAAGAACTGTCGGGGTTCCTCCGCCTATATAAATGGTGTCTATAGCCGGCAGTCCCTCGCAGCTCCTGATTTCAGCGCAAAGCGCGTCCAGGTAGCGCGTGTCCGGCGGCGCGGCGAAAGACAAAAAATCGCAGTACTGACACTTAGATGCGCAATATGGTATGTGTACATATACTCCTAGACGGTCCGGCCCTATTATTTCCATCAGTCTGTATCCAATTTTAAAACGCTCATAAAGGCCGATTGGGGCACCTCTACACTGCCTATTTGTCGCATGCGTTTCTTACCTTCCTTTTGTTTTTCCAGCAGCTTCTTCTTTCGGGTAATGTCTCCTCCGTAGCACTTGGCCAGCACATCCTTGCGCAGCGCGCTCACTGTCTCCCGGGCGATTATTTTATTCCCGACGCACGCCTGTATGGGTATTTCGAACAAATGGCGCGGTATTTCCTTTTTTAGTTTTTCCGCCATTCTGCGGCCGCGCTCGTAAGCCGTAGAGGCGTGCACAACAAAGGAAAACGCGTCCACAACCTCATGGTTGACGCGTATGTCCAGCTTAACAAGCTCGGACTCCTTGTAGCCCACAAGCTCGTAATCAAAGGAGGCATAACCCCTGCTGCGGGATTTAAGCACATCGAAAAAGTCGTATATTATCTCGTTAAGGGGCAGGCTGTAGGTCAAGGCCGCCCTGGTTTCCTCCAGGTATTCCATGCCCTTGTACTCGCCGCGCCTTTCCTGGCACAGTTCCATTATGGGGCCGATGTATTCCGTGGGCAGAATTATTTCCGCGCGCACAATCGGTTCCTCCATCTTGCTTATACGGGTTACGTCCGGCATTTCCGTAGGGTTCGACAATTCTATCAGCTGGCCGTCCGTCATATAAATTTTATAAATAACGCTTGGCGCCGTGGTCACCAGGTCCAGGTTATATTCCCGTTCCAGACGCTCCTGCACAATTTCCAGATGCAGCAGCCCCAGAAACCCGCACCTGAACCCAAAACCCAGGGCTACGGATGTCTCCGGCTCAAATTGCAGGGCCGCGTCGTTTAATTTCAGCTTGTCCAGCGCGTCCCGCAGGTCCTGGTAATTTGCGCCGTCAGCCGGGAATATCCCGCAATACACCATTGAGTTTACTTTCTTATAGCCCGGAAGCGGCTGCGTCGCGGGTTTGGCCGCGTCCGTAACCGTATCGCCGGTGCGCGTGTCCCCCACGTTCTTTATACTGGCGGTTAAGTATCCCACCTCGCCCGCGTACAATTCGTCGCAGGGTATGAAGCGGCCCGGGCCGAACACGCCCACCTCCACCACCTCGAACACCTTGCCCGTCGCCATGAACAGTACTTCCTTGCCCTTGCGCACGGTTCCGTCCATTATTCGCATAAACACTATAACGCCCTTGTACTGGTCATACACAGAATCGAATATCAGGGCCTTAAGGGCCGCGCGCTCGTCTCCTTTTGGCGCGGGTATGTCCTCTATTATCCGTTCAAACACCGCCTCAATATTGATATCCGCCTTGGCCGATATCATGGGCGCGTCCGCCGCGGGTATGCCTATAATGTCCTCTATCTCTTTTTTCGCGCGGTCCGGCCCGGCGCTGGGCAGGTCGATTTTATTTATGACCGGCACTACTTCCAAGCCGTGTTCAACCGCCATATAGACATTGGCCAAGGTCTGGGCCTCCACACCCTGGGCCGCGTCCACCACCAGCAGCGCGCCTTCGCAGGCCGCCAGACTGCGCGAAACCTCATAATTAAAATCCACATGGCCCGGCGTGTCTATTAAGTTGAGCACATACTCGCCGTCGTCCCGCGCCTTGTACACCAGCCGCACTGCCTGCGCCTTAATCGTTATGCCCCGCTCGCGCTCGATGTCCATGTTGTCCAGTATCTGGTCCTGCATTTCGCGCTCGGTCAGCAGACCCGACTTTTGTATCAACCGGTCCGCCAGCGTGGACTTGCCGTGGTCTATATGCGCTATTATGCAAAAATTTCTGATTCGTTCTTGTCTGCCGGACACTGTCCGTTCCTCCTTATTCGCGTAACACTACAATAATATAACTTAGGAATGACGAAAGATAAAGACACCAAACTTTTTCGGAGATAGTCGAGCTTGCTCGGCGAAATACGTTGAAGTGTTCGCATTTCCTGTGAAAAAGTTTGGCGTTTAATTAATTCGTCATTCCTTAATGCATTATACATTATTCTGGTCCGCGCGGCAACGCAAATATGACATGTCAACGCCCTCCAATTCAAGCGGCTTTGCCTTTACGGCAAGGCCCGCGGCGCGGCCTGTCAAGCCGCCCTCTGCCCCCGCTGCGGGTTGGCGGGAATTATTATAGAAACAGGATTGTGTCCGACAGCCCCGCCTACCGCCTGATGGATAAAGCCGGAGATAAAGCTGCGCGCGGCAATTGTCCAAAGGGGTATTGCCTATGACGTATTTGAAAATTGGCTTCCAGCGCGAAGCGTCGAGCAAGCTCGACTATCGCACTCGCCGCCCTTAAGAAGGGGTCTGGGGGCGAAGTCCCATAAGCGCGAACTCAAGGAAAAAGTAACCAGTTTCTTTTCTTGAAAAGACTGTACTTGCATCAAAAGCGCTGCGTCGAGCAAGCTCGACTATGGCACTCGCCGCCCTTAAGAAGGGGTCTGCGTCGAGCAAGCTCGACTATCGGGGATGAAATCCCCAGCGGGGTTTGGGGCCAACGAACAAACCATCGTTAGGCCCCAAGGTCTTAGGTTTTCATGTTTGGCAAATGTATTCGTTCGTAAGTATAACACGGGCGAACCTAACGGTGATTTGTCCGTTGGTTCGCCCGCTTAACCTGTTGACATTGCTTTCTCAATTTTAAGGCCGCGCCTATGGGGAATGTGTTTCGCGTTTCTATTTCCCATTGCCGTCCACATCCAAATCGACGGAGAACAGATAGCCGCCGTGTTTCGGCTCGTTCAAGAAGACCTCCGCAGTCCAGTATATTTCTGGGTAGGGAATCAGTATGTCCTCGACAAGTATTTCGAGTTTTCGGGGCTTTTTCTCCATATTTGGCCATCATTTTCGTCCATTCCGGCGTTTCCTTAAAAACAAGGTCTGTACAGGGAATGGCCGCCATATATATAATCGTGCCGCGGATAATTCAGAGGCATTATATCTTTTGTAAAATTTATGTCAAGACTTTTTAACTTTAAATAAGTATATTGACATAATATTGTAGAATAAATTATACTGAGGTTGTGCTTCATGTAAGGTCATGTGGGGGAAGCCAACACACAATTATAACCATTTTTAAGGAGGAAAAAATTATGAAAATGAAACACGGGTTAATAATTACGGCGCTGTTATTGTGCGCCGTCATGCTGGCGGGATGCGTGGGCCAAAGCAGCCCCAGCCCCGCGCCCGAACCCGCGCCCACGACAGCGGAGCCGGCGTCCGACACCCCGGCGGCGGAAACCACGCCGGAGCCAGCCGTCGAAGCCCCCCCCCCGAGTGATTCGACGGGCGAGCCGGTTACGCTTAAGGTCTGGGTGCCGCAGAACCAAATAACCCCGGGCACAATTGACAAAATGCAGCAGCAGTTCCAGGAGCTGCATCCCGAGTGGGCCATAACCTTTACCACCGAGGTGCAGGGCGAGGATACCGCAAAGACGGAAATACTTAAGGATGTGTCGGCCTCGGGCGACGTGTTCATGTTCGCCAACGACCAGATACAAGAGCTTATTGACGCCGGCGCCATTGCCCAGCTGGGCGGCTCCACGGAGCAGATGGTAAGGGACACTATGCCGACGGCGGTTGTGGATACGGTAACAGTTGACGGAAAGCTGTACGGTATTCCCTTTACCCACAACACATTCTTCATGTTTTACGACAAGACCATTTTGACTGCCGAGGACGTGACCAGCCTGGAGAAAATAATGGCGAAGGAAACCCCGGACAATGTGTATAACTTTCAGTTCGACCCGGCGGGCGGCTGGAAGGGCGCGGCGTTCTACTACGGCGCCGGCCTCACGGTCTACGGCGCGGACGCGGTAAGTTACAGCGAAGGCTGCAACTGGAACAACCCCACAGGTATTGCGGTAACTAATTACTTGATAGACCTGATAAACGCCCCCAAGTGCGTCTACGCTGACGACGCGGCCGCTTCCGAACTGGCGGCGGAGCACCGTCTGGGAGCCTGGTGGGACGGCTCCTGGAACTATGGCACGTACAAGGAAGCGCTGGGAGACGACCTGGGCCTTGCCATACTGCCCACGTTCAACCCTGACGGGAACGACTACCAGTTGAAGGGCTTCTACGGCTCCAAGGCCATAGGCGTCAACCGGATGGCGCCCTTCCCTCAGGTGGCGGTGGCTTTTGCGGCCTTCCTGGGCAGCCAGGAGATGCAGCAGATCCGCTTTGAGGAAACTCAGCAGGTGCCCACCAATACGGTGGTTGGCGACAGCCCCGCCGTGCAGGCGGACGAAGTGGCGGCGGTAATAGTGCAGGAAGCCGCCCTGGCCTCGGTGGCCCAGCCTACCAACGCTAATTTCGGCAGCAAGTATTGGAGCGTATCCGGCGGTCTGTTTGCGGAAATTAAAGGCGGCACCCTTACCAAGGACAATGTACAGGAAAAGATGGACACATTTGTGGAAGCGTTAAAAGTAGAATAAGACGCCGGCCGTTCGTAATATGAACGCCGCCTTGCCCGGTCCCCGCGGGGCAGGGCAGGGCGGCAATAAGGAGGGTGTTCCGTGAAAGCGCGCAATTCGAAAGCGGCTCCGCCTGATGGCGAAGCCGGGGGCTTCCTGACTCTTGAGGCCATAAAAAACGGCGACACTATAACAAGGCTGTCGCTGTTGGTGTTTGGGCTGGGCAACCTGCTGCGCGGGCAGGCCGGCCGGTTTCTGCTTTATATTGTTGTGGAGGTTGCTTACCTTGTTTACATGGCGGTTTACGGGTTTCAGTCCTTGGTAAACATGTCCACACTCGGCACGGTTTTGGCCGGGGAAGAATTCAGCGAGGAGCTTGGCATTTTCGTGTACACGCCCGGCGACAACTCCATGCTGTTCCTGCTGTACGGCGTAATGACCATTGTGATTACGGCGGGGTTCCTCTGCGTTATGGCATCAAGCCTGCGCAGCGCCTACGTTACGCAGAAGCTGCAGGCCGCGGGGTTTAAGCCCCCCAGTTTAGGCGCGGACATAAAAACGCTGCTGGACCAAAATCTGCACAAACTGCTGATGACCTGGCCCATAACCGGAATTTTGATCTTTACTATTGTGCCGCTGGTATTCATGGTCCTTATCGCGTTTACCAATTATGACCGCACCCACCAGGTGCCGGGAAACCTGTTCGATTGGGTCGGCCTGACCAATTTCCAGGCGATGTTTTCCTTTACCGCCACGGGCTTTGGCCGGACCTTCTTCCCTGTGCTGGGCTGGACTCTTATTTGGGCGGTCTTCGCCACTTTTTCAAACTATATACTGGGTATGCTGCTGGCTATTTTAATTAACCGCAACGGTACGCGGTTTAAGGCTTTCTGGCGGTTTATGTTTGTACTTAGCATCGCGCTGCCCGCCTTTGTCAGTCTGCTTACCATGCGCACTATTTTCAGCAACAGCGGGCCTTTTAACATCCTGCTGCAGCAGCTGGGCATTTTGGCGTCAAACCAGACCGTAACCTGGTGGGGAGACCCCATGCTTGCCCGTGTTATGATTATTGTGGTGAACATATGGATTGGCGTGCCCTATACCATGCTGACCACCACCGGCATTTTGCAGAATATTCCCGCCGAGCTTTACGAGGCGGCCACTGTAGACGGGGCCAGCCCTGTCACCACGTTCTTTAAAATTACCTTGCCCTACATGATCTTTGTTATGACCCCCTACCTTATCACCGCGTTTGTAGGGAACATAAACAACTTTAACGTTATTTACCTGCTGACGGGCGGCGGGCCGGAAACGCTGGAATATTACTACGCCGGCAAGACTGACTTGCTCGTTACCTGGCTGTATAAACTGACAATACAGGAAAAAGACTATAACCTGGGTTCGGTTATCGGCATCCTGGTGTTTGTGCTTATGGCCGTTTTCTCTCTGCTGGCCTACCGCAGGTCCGGCGCGTACAAGAATGAGGAGGAGTTCCAGAAATGAAATCGCGAAAATTCTTGCTTAATTCCGCCGCGCATCTTGTGTTGGCCGTGCTGAGCCTTGTGTGGGTTCTTCCTATTATATTCGCGCTGCTGACTTCCTTCAGGGCGGAGTCAGGTTCAGCAAAGACCTATATTATCCCCAAGGCGTTTACCCTGGAGAATTATACGGGCTTGTTTAACGTGAACGTGGGCGGCCTTAATTATTCCCGCTGGTTTTTTAACACCTTGCTTGTGGCTGCCGCCAGCTGCGTGCTGTCCGCTTTTTTCATACTGTGCGTGGCCTACGCCATGAGCCGCCTGCGCTTTACCATGCGCAGGCCATTTATGAACGTGGCCCTTATTTTGGGGATGTTCCCGGGCTTTATGTCCATGATTGCCGTGTACTACATTTTAAAGGGTTTCGGATTCCTGGAGTCCGGAGCCACAAGCCTTGTGGCCCTGGTGCTGGTCTATTCCGGGGGCGCGGGCCTGGGGTTTTACATTACCAAGGGCTTTTTCGACACAATCCCCAAGGCCCTGGACGAGGCGGCTTACCTGGACGGCTGCACCAAGTGGCAGGTGTTTACGAAAATTACCTTGCCCCTTTCCAAGCCCATTGCCGTGTACACCCTTATCGTAAGTTTTATGGCGCCTTGGACGGATTATATATTCGCCAAGGTCATTATGGGCCAAAACCGGGATTACTACACCATTGCCATTGGCCTGTGGACTATGCTGGAAAAAGAATTTATTGAAACCTATTACACCAGGTTCTTCGCGGGCTGCGTACTGATCTCCATTCCGATTTCAATACTCTTCCTGCTTACGCAGAAATTTTATACAGACAGCATGTCAGGCGCTGTTAAAGGGTGACATGCTTGCAAAAACAAAAAGAGGGCGGCTTGCTTGCAAGCCGCCTTGTTGCTGTATTCATGATGTTGAGGCTCGCCGCAGGGGCGGGCGAATTGTAGGGGCAAACTGTAAGAAAAAAAGCCAATCCCTTTTATTGAAAGCAGACGAACACAGTCTGTCCCTACAGAAAAGTGCCGCGCCCCATAGGCGCGAACTGTATCCGCCCGTGCCTTATATGGGAACTGTATCCGCCGCCGGTATATACTATGCCTGTTCCCTTACCGTAATGGATATGCGCATCAAGTAATTGTTGGGGTCGCACACCGAAATTTCGTTAAGGGGATAGGTTTCATAGGTAGGGCCGCAAATTTCATACCCATGCTCCTTGATAAACGCGGTGAGGCGTTTGTACAGCGCGTCGCTGCGGCCGTAATTGCCGCGGTCGTAGCCTGTTATATACAGGCCAGCGGGCTTTTCGTCAGGGCCGTCCGGCATGTTCAAATAAAACTTGTCCGGCCAGACCCAGTCGCCGCGTTTTATCCGTTCTTCCGAATACACGCCCCAGGCCGAATAGTTTAAATCTATGCTGCTGTCCCGCCTCTTGCAGTACCTGTAAAAATCCAACAGGGCGTGGTTAAGCGTGCGCCCGTTGGAATAGTCGTTCTGCGGCCCCAGGAAAATCCGCTCGGCCTTGGCCCAATGCGCCTCTATTTTATTTTCGTCAACCGCTACCGCTTCCTCTATTGTATTCTTCAGGGTCAGCAGCAGCTTCTCCGCGCGCCGCAATTTCTCTATGTCGCCCGCAATATGTGCCAGCTGTTTCGACAGCAGCGCCAGCATAATCTCCGGCGTACGCATTTTTTCTATTTTGCGTATATCCCTTAACGGCATTTCCAGCTGTTGAAGCGTCCGTACAAAATTGACCAGCGATATTTGTTCGTCTGTATAATAACGGTAATTGTTTTCGCCCCGCGCTTGCGGCGGCAACAATCCCAGCTTGTCATAGTGCAGCAGCGCCGCGCGCGTTACCCGCGCCATACTCGCCGCCTCACTGATTGAAAACAGCTTGCTTTGCATCTGTCCTCTCCCCCTTGGGTTCACTTCACAAAACTCTATTAAGTAAAAAATAACAATTTATGTTACAAAAATTAATATATCACTTTGAACAAGAAATCGTCAATAAAAAAAAGAGCACAGCGCAGGCTGTACTCTTCTTTTTTTAGGCTGGCTACCCGTCCGTTCCTGGCGAAGGTTAATGCTGTCTCCAGAATGGCGGCCGCGTATAAAATGGAGACAAGGGGATTCGAACCCCTGACCTCTTGAATGCCATTCAAGCGCTCTCCCAACTGAGCTATGCCCCCGCGTTTTTTATTATAATATCCTTTCAAAGAACCTTTGTCAAGTGGTGAATTAGATTAACTGTTATTAACTTGTGATAATGTCTCGTTAAGATTATCTTGATAAAGGATGCCAGATAGGCAGATAAGCCGGAAAGCGAAGGGGATGAAGAAAGAAGGGGAGGCGGCCTTGGTACACAAGAATACAGGACGAAAGCCGGTGCACGCGTTAAGAGAAGAAGTGAAATACTGACACTGCGGAGATATGAGATGTACGCAGGCTGCAGCACAAGGCATTTTAAGGATTAGATTAAGCGAAAAAACTTGCGGATTAATAGATTAGTTGGTATATTAAATTTGTAAAATGTCTTCCCGTTCATAAGGAGGTTTTTTTATATGGCGAAATACACCGGAGGCCGGCGATGAGAAAAAACGATTTTTCAGCCAGGGCGTCGGAAAACCACAGCGTCTATGACGAGTACAGGGCCGGTGGTTCCCAGCGGCGCGCCAGGCGCGGGAAAAAGAAACGCGGCATAAATTATTCGCTGATATTTATAATCTTCATCACCTTCGCGCTGGTTGTTGTGTACATGGTGCAAGTCCTTTATTCTTACGCCAACAAGCCCATTATACCCACAACCTCGGTGCAGTACGGCAGTGTGGACGCGCCGGTAATTTACAGCGGAGTTATTGTCCGTGACGAAAAAGTGTACACCAGCCCGGCGGCCGGCGCGGCCATGTTCTTGTACAACGACTTGGAGCGGATTAAGCCCGGCGCGACCGTGTGCGTGATTCAGGAGCCGGACGTTGCCGCCCAGTTGGCCCAGAACATAGCCGAAATAGAAAAGGATATCCTTGCCATGCAGGAGCGCCGCCAGGAGATATCTATTTTCAGCGAGGACGCGGAACGGATTAACACTCAAATGATGGACGCTATAGCGCAGTATTCCGTGTATTATATAAACCATGAACTGCACGGCATTTACAGTCTCAAGGATATTCTAGAGAGAAACATGGCGCTGCGGAATCAGATGCTGCTTTCTGAGAACCGTGGAAGCCTTACGGATATGATAAGCAAAAAAAGCAGCTTTCAAAACGAACTGGACAAGCACATCGCGGCGGTAAACATCGCGGGCGGCGGGATACTGTCGCGCCTGGTGGACGGGCTGGAGAGCGAGCTGACCTTTGAGAACATGGACTCGCTGCCCCCGGAGCGCACCCGCATGACTGTGGATTACAGCGCGCTTGCCTTGCGGGACGAGGTTTCCGCCGACACGCCCATATTTAAAATCGTGGAATCCAACGAATGGCGGCTGGCTTTCTACGTCCCGCTGGACCAGACGCATGGCTGGGCGGAAGGCGACGCGCGCGCGATATACATCCAAAAAGACGGCCTCTTTGAAACGCTGCTTATGACGGTTGAAAAAATAGAGGCGCGGGGCGACCAGAACTTTGTCCTGCTTAAATCCACAAGGGGGATGCTGGACTACGTTAATATGCGCGGTGTAAAGCTGAAAATAGCGGACAGCGAAATGAAAGGCCCCAAGATACCTAACGGCGCCATAGTGGAAAGCACCATACTGTCCGTACCGCTGGCCTTTGTGCGGGAGGGAGGCGATAGCGGGAGCGCCGGCCTGTACGTAACGCGGCGCAATGGCGATACGCCCGAAGCTCCGGCCACGGATGAAAACGTCAGCGTGCGCAGGCAGTCCAGCAACGACGAGTATATGTACGTGTTTCAGGATGTAAACGGCCTTAACTTGGGCGATGTTATTCTGTGCGACGGTCAGGAATTCCGTGTCGAGGAGGCCCAAAACATAAAGGGCGTGTTTGTGGTAAACAACGGGTACGCCATGTTCCGTAAAATTGTCCTTAACGAGAATATCCCGGAAAGCCTGGGATACTCCATACTGCCGCCGGAACTGAATAAAGACATAAAGGTATATGATGAAATTGTCGCGGACGCCAGGAACATAGTTGACGGCCAGAAACTCATCGGCGGCAGGGAGTAGGATAATTGGAAAGGGGAAGCAAAAATGGGCGCTATTGCGGAAAACATTTCAGCTGTTACAAAAAATATCCAAGAAGCGGCGCGTCGTGCCGGACGCGACCCGGCTGATATAACGCTGGTGGCTGTTACCAAAACCGTGGAAACCTCGCGGGCGGCGGAATGTCTGGACTGCGGATGCGTAAACCTGGGCGAGAACCGGGTGCAGGAACTGACGGAGAAATACGATATTCTCCTTCAGTACAATCCAATTTGGCACATGATTGGACACCTGCAAACAAACAAGGTTAAGCAGGTTATTGGCAAGGCCGCGCTGATTCATTCGGCAGACAGTTACAAATTGTGTGAAAAAATAAGCCAGTGCGCGTCCGCGCGGGGGCCGGGCGGCGGGCAGAAGGCGGATATTTTAATAGAGGTGAACATGGGCGGGGAAGATACCAAGGCGGGTCTCGCGCCGGAAGGCGCGGGCAGGTTTGCCGCCGAGGCTGCCGGGCTGCCGGGGATTTCTATAAAGGGGTTGATGACTGTCGCGCCCTATGTTGCGAATCCTGAAGATGTCCGCGAAATATTTAAAAAAATGCGTAAATTATTTGTTGACATAAAACAAAAAAATTACGATAATATAGATATGAAAGTTTTGTCAATGGGAATGACAAATGATTATTGCGTCGCGATTGAGGAAGGCGCGACCATGGTGCGGATAGGCACGGGTATTTTTGGTTCGAGATAAAAAAGAGAAAGAGTAATGCTGTGTTGGGGATGGGTAAGACACATTATTGGGAAGGGGATATTTATGACACAACGAAAGAAAGCGGACAAGTCGGCCTTGGAAAAATTCAGGGACTACATGCTGGGCTCTGACTATGACGACGAGGACGAGGACCTTGCGGAGGACGAGGAATATTACGAGTCTCCGCGTTACAAAAGCCGGCCGGAAAGAGATTACGGCGAGCGTGAAAAAGCGCCGGAACGGGCAAGCCCTAGGGAACGCCCGGAAAAGCGCATGTCTGGTATGGAATCGAATGTGGTTAACCTGCCGGGGACAGGTTTCTCTGGGGAAGCGGCCACTGTTATTATATTCCACCCGGAAGTTGTGGACGACGCCAGTGAAATTTGCGGGCGCCTTAAAGAAAACAAAATTTGCGCGGTAAACCTTGAGGATATCGAAAAAGCCAACGCGCAGAGAATCGCGGATTTTTTGGGCGGAGCCTGCTATGCGCTGGGCGGCGACATTCAGCGTATTTCAAGCAGTATATTTATTATCGCCCCGCCTGGCGTGACTATTTCCAACGAGCTTAAAAACGAGTTTAAATCTAAAGGCGACTCGTTGCTGTCATGGTTGCCCGCCGCGTTTAAATAAACCGGGAGGCTTGTATGTTGATTAGACAGGTTATTGATTGGTTCTTTCAGATACTGTATATATGCATTATTATAAACGCGGTGCTTTCGTGGCTGCCAGTTTCCCGCGACAATCCGCTGGCCAAACTGGTGGGTCTGGTGGTAGAGCCGATATTAAACCCGATACGCAAACTTTTGGCGCGTTCGCCCTTGGGCGGTACAGGCATGCCTGTGGACTTTTCGCCCATAATCGCGTTTTTTTTGCTGAATGTTATACGTAATATATTACATTCTATTTTATGATTTTATTCAGCCTGTTCGCGACGGATGTGAAATGAAACATGATTAACAAGGATATGGTAAACAAGAGTTTTTTGGGAACAGACGGCAAGGACGGGCAGTTCGCTAAAGTTTTAGACCGCTATTACCTGTGCCGCAGGGAATCGGCAATGGTTTTTTCAGACTTTCTGGACCCTGAAAGTACGGAGAAATTTTTGCGTATCTTTAAACAGGACAGAGATGTACAAGCCTTGGCATTCGGCGGATTCGCGGACGCCGAGCGCAAGATTATCGGGTTTGCGCCGGCTGGGTTTGACCTTGACGGGGAAGACTTTCCCATAGCCGCGCTGACCCTTCGATACAACGAAAAGTTTTCGGACCCGCCAGCCCACAGGGATTATCTCGGCGCTGTGCTGGGCCTGGGCTTGGACCGCGCGAAGGTGGGAGACATTTGTTTGACCCGCGGCGGAGCCGTTCTTTTTATCGCCGCAGACCTGGCCGGATATGCGGCCGCGAACCTTGATAAAGCCGGCCGCGTCAAGTTAAACGTGACCATGGGGGCGGCGGAAACACCGCGTGAAAACGGCGCGGAAATCAGGCTGACTGTGGCGTCCCTTAGACTGGACGTTGTGACCAGCGCCGCTTTTAATATTTCACGAAAAAAATCCGCCGCGCTTATTGAGGGCGAAAAAGTATTTATAAATTGGTCCCTTGTATCTAACAGCGCCAAGCCGGTGGCTGAAGGCGACGTTATCACGGTACGCGGGCTTGGCCGCGTGAAATTTTCCCGGCTTGACGGGAAAACCAAGAAGGGCCGGTTTGGGCTTGTGATTATAAAATAAAGGCAGGGCGGGATTGAGTATCCCGCCCTTATTTATACTCACGAACGAATACATTTGCCAAACGTGGTACAGGCAAATCGTATATCCCTGCGGCAAAATTCAACGTTCGCGTATGATGGTTTTTTGACTTTTCAAATAATGTGTTTGAAAACTGGATTCCAGCGCGGAATTAAAGAGTTTCATCTGAAATTTCGCGCTCTAAGGAATTCCCAAACATGCCCTGGGGAGATGAGAGCGTATCGCGAGATTTTTCTTCCCATCCGGCTTAAGCCGCGGCTATGGGGCTTGCCTTCGGCGCTTCCTGCCGCTTGTGCGCCACAAAGTTTCCATATTCAGCGACTGCACAGTGCGTTCCTCGTCCTTTAAAAGGCGCAGGATTTCCGCCGTGTACTGGGCGTCATGCAGGGCGTTGTGAAAGGGCGCGGCAACCGGAATGTTGAGTTTTTCCACAGCAGCGCCCAGCCCCAGCGACTTGCCCTTCGGCGCGTTCGTAAACCGCGACGCTATGGCTTGAACATCAATAAATTCGCTTGAAACAGCCGCGGCGTCCAAGTTGTTAACCGCGATGTTTTTGTATAAGTCGCGTATGTCCGAGGAACCGCCCCATACGCAAAATACATATTCCGCCGGCCCGATGAACCGCAGCAGCTTCTCGTACACCGCCGGAAAAGTTTCCGCGTTTTTAAGCGCGGACGCGCTTAATTTAGTTATTTTACGCACGTATGGGTGAATACGTTTATATAACGTGGGTTTAACCAAAAAGTCCGCCGTTTGAACGGTTCTGAATTCGTCGTCCAGTTTAACCGCTCCTATCTGCATTATTTCAAACCTGCATATTGGGTTCTGCTTGGTTTTCCCGCTCTCGTGAAAGGGTTGGTTAAGTTCCAAATCCATTACTATGTAGTACATCGACTTCTCCTTTTTGCCGCGTCCAGCGCGCTTCTATATATTGTACCCGCACAAAAAATATTTTCAAGCCATATAATATGACAAAAGAATTTTTGCGCATATTAAAAAGGTTACATGGTTACTGAACGCTGGCGCAAGGTTGACATAGCGCATATGCGAAGAAATTTTTATTTCAATGATTTATTTATTATTCCTACTTCAAATGGCAATACCCTTGGTCTTTCGACTCTTATTTCTTTGTATCCCAGCTTTATATACCATTCTTTTAATATTTCGTTATTATTTACAATGTGTATCTCCGCTGTTTTCCCACTGTTTTCTTTGATTCTGTTTTCAACAAAATTCATTAAAGATTTCCCTATTCCTAGGACGTGTTTGAAAACTAGATTCCAGCGCGAAGCGTCGAGCAAGCTCGACTATCATTGCGGCGGTTTTATTCGAAATTTCGCGCTCTAAGGAATTTTCAAACACGCCTTAAATGTCTGTACTCGGGCAATGTCGCCAGCCTCTCTATAAAATATACTTGGTCTTTATTGTAAGAATAACCGGCACAAGCAACTATTTCAGTATTCATTTTATAACCGTACATTTTCAATCCGCTAATTAATTGTTTTTCAATAATATTGTGATTAATAAATGCCGGAAATTCCGGAGCGTTATCCTTTGTATAATTATATTGCTGAGCGACAGTCATAAATGCTCTGTTTAAAATAGTTGTAATATTTTTACTATCATTTATTTCTATAATATTTTTCATGGTTTCCTCCAATATACTTGCGTGGTATTTTATAACATTTGCCAATTCATCGCAAGTACATTCTAACACCGAAAAGCGCGGAATACAAGAGAACGGATAAAAATATCGGCGTGTTTCTGTATATTACCTGTATCTGTTCAAATGTGTAGAATATAGCACAAAATCCCCTTTTTCTACTTCTGAATAGATATCGAGATTTTTAAAAATTAGTGTAATGGCAAAAATAACCGGCCTCACCAAAAGGAACAGCGAGGCCGGTTATTTTTATGTTTTCTGACTCAGGATTAATGTAACAATGCTTTTCTCGGGTATTGCTATCTTGGTGCCCATTTCGGTGCTTTCCGTTAAATTGCGATACTCATCCGTAACAAAACGCCGGATCCGTCCCGAACAATATTCTCCAGCTAATTTAAAGTCGGTAACTTTCGGTTCCGAATCAGAATTAACAGCAATCGCAATGACACTTTCACCATTTGACGGCTTGTAGGCGGTTATATATAAGTTTTCACACTCGTTCCGTGTTTCAATACGTTTATATCCCGGCCTGATGAATTTACTAAAATGTCCGAGCGCATACAATCTTCGCGAAACACTAATAGCAGCATCATCCGCTGAGTTCCCGAGTTTTATCAACGTTGAGCCTTGGGAAATACAGTCCGCCGCGCCCCACCAGTATAGAAAACCGCACACATCAGCTTCAGCGTGCAGCTTTTGAATCAGCCTCGCAAGGTAAAGCGCCGCTTCCATGCTATCGGCCGACTCGCCTTTAAAGCTGTATTCACCGGTTTCGCTTACCCAAAGGGGTTTATGAAATTTTTTAGCGCTTTCAAAGGTATCCAAATTGTCAATATCCGCATAATACGCATGAGCAGCGATAATATCCGTAAACTTGCGGCACGCTTCGTCGTATAGCAGCGCCTTAACCATATCATTTTCTCGCCAATGTTCGTACTCTGTGAGCGCTAATTTCGCGTCAATCTGTTTTTCCTTAAACACAGGCGCTAAAAAATCCCTTACAAACTCCGTCAGCTGTTCCGGCATCCACTGGCATCCAGGGTATTCTGTAATGTTTTCCGGTTCGTTGCAGGGGGAAATATGCGTGATGTTTAGTCCAAATTCCCTCTGGTAACCAAGAATATATTCCGCAAGGTACTCCGCAAAATCACGGTAATAGCCTTTGAGCAGGATGGCGCCGCGGTCCCCGATAACGCTGCCATTCGACTTCATAAAATAAGGGGGCGACCAACAGGTCGCCATAATGCTCTTTGCCCCGCGTTTTAAGGCTTCTCGCGTTATCCATATCTGCTGAAAATCAAAATCATTTTTCTTTTCAGGCCATTCCGGCATTTCCCATACATAACATTTGTCCGGACTCGGGCGTATGGTTTCCGCGCTTCCGTTATACGCGTTTCCCCAACCGACACTATTTACGCCGCCGTCACCGATTGCGTTGCGGATTATCGAAAGCCCGATACCCTTTTCCGCGTCAAACAAAAGGTCTAAAACATACTCGCGGACTTTAAGAGGCAGGCGGTATATGCCTCCTGCCTTATTAAACGCTTCGCTGACTCCAAAACCATCAATTGTCTGCCGTTCCTTATCAGGAAATATCTCACATTTCATGGTCCGCTTCTTACGGAAGCATTTCCGCGTCTCCGAAAAATTCAGACCATTTCCCGGCGCGTTCATCTATAATCGCCTGGCCGCCGGAAGCAAGGTAGTCGCTCATACCCTCGTCATACACCCTATCGAAATCTGCCGTGGACGCGACAATGCTCTGGTTAAGAAATGTGTCGCGCTTTTTTGCAAGGGATGTGTCAATACCGTTCTCCGCTTCAATTACCCCCACGTTAACCGATATTCCGGGCACGATATCCGTAAGGGCGACTTCATAAGCGAGTTCAATATACCTTGAATCAACGCCAGCATAACCCTGCGCGAGTGTCTTAAAGGTCAACGCCTGGTCCTTCAGCTTATGGCCGTTAAGGGTCATCACATAGTCGATATTGTTCGGCGAGTTCATAATTTTATCGCCGGACGCGGCAATGGTCTTGAACGAGCCGTCCGCCTGCGTTTCGTGGGTAACGCCTTCTTCGCCGTATTGAAGGAATATTCTGTTATCATAGCTGCTTATCCAGTCAAGGTACAGAAGTGAAGCGACAGGTTCCTCATTCGTTGCAGGGAAGAATACTTTGCGGTCAATCGGAGGGGAAACGTATTTTTTGTACTTGCCGACATCATTCGGGAACGGATCGACGGCGATAAACCCGGCCTCCGGGCCGATGTTCCTTTTAAGATTTGCGTCAATGCTGTCCTCCCCGTTGCGGTAAGCGTTGTCAATATTATGTGAATACGCGCCTATATATCCGGCCTTCATCATATTCTCCTCAGTCGTGTCGCCCGAACCGTACAGAGCAAAGTCTTTCCAGATAAGCCCTTCGTTGTACCATTCGTTAAGCACTTTAACGCCTTCTTTATAGTTGGGATAAAGCAGGCGCCTGTCGTCAAAACCGTAAATATACCTTGTCTTGTCAGTAATGGAATCCGGGACAAAGGATACAATAAGCGTTTCCGCTCTCCAACCCACATCATAGCTGATTGAAAAAGGCACCAGCTTATCAGCGTCCGCGCCGAGCAAAGTTTCAGCATTATCTCTGAAGGCCGTAAGCATATTATGGAATTCGTCAAGTGTAGTCGGCTCGGGTATGTCAAGGGTTTTAAGCCAGTCTTCACGGACAAACGTATTTACCCTGGCCAGGGAGGCAAGCAGCGCTTCAATCGCATAGATACTGCCGGTTTTAGGATCTTTGTCCCAGTAAATATTTCTTTCGCCCAGCAAGTCCCAAAGGTTCGGCAAAATGTCCTTGCACTCGTCAACATATGGGGCAAGGTCTATTACCGCGCCCATGTTGGCGTAAGTTTGGACGGTCGGGTAGCTGTAAGTCAGGCAGATGTCCGGCGCTGTGCCCGCCGCGAGCAGGTTGTTAAGTTCCTCTATTTCCGTCCAGCGCGGAACGGTTACAAAAGTCACTTCCACATTGTGGTCGCGCAGCATGCCCTCTTGTATATAATTTGTGTAGAAATTATCTTCCGGCTTTGAACCCCCGTCGTTTGCCCGGTCAAAGACTTCCACGGTAATATGTCTGGTTTCAGTGAATTTTGTGCCGTCAAGCCCTTCGCGCGGGCCGCCGCCTTGTGTCTGCGCAGTGGGGGGCGGTACGGCGCCGCCTGTTTCGGCGTTAGCGCCGCAGCCCGTTGTTATGGCCATTACGGCTATCAGCAGCAGTGTTGCTATTCTTCGTTTCATAAATTATACCCTCCTATATGGTTGGAATTTTAACTGTTACTCTTTCACCGCGCCAAGAGTAGCGCCTGCGATAAAATACCTTTGCAGCCATGGATAAACAATCAGTATCGGGACAATGGCAAACATAACTGTAGCTGACTTCAATGTTTCAGAAAGCCCCGGGTTTGAAAACCCTTCTTGTGTGGCGACTTCCACGCTTGTTACATTGTTGAGTATGTTAAACAAGAGCAGCTGAATCGGAAAAAACATTCTGTTTTTTAAATACATCAGCGCGTCGGAATAGCCGTTCCATCTGCCGACTGCGTAAAAGAGCGCCAATGTCGCCATAACCGGTGTTGAAAGCGGTAAATAGACCCTCAAAAGAACATCGATGGGATCCGCCCCTTCAATTTCGGATGATTCCCGCAGCGAAACTGGTATGCCCAGCAGGAAAGACCGCAAAATGATTACGTTAAACACGCTTAAGCAGCTCGGTATCATCAGTACCAGCGGGGAATTAAGCAGACCTATATCCTTTACAAGGAGATAGTTGGGAATCGTGCCTGCTGAGAAATACATTGTGGATATCATCAGCGCGGTAAAAACCTTGCGCCCTTTAAGCTCCGTATAAATAAGCGGGTATGCGCAGATTACCGTCATAAACACAGACAGGCATGTACACATTACCGTAAGAATCGCCGTCCATACAAGCGACCAAGTATATTTAGGATCGCTTAAAACCGTCTTATACGCTTCTAAATTTAAACCTGCCGGAATCAGCATCACCTTGCCCTTGATTAGCGAATCCGCGGAGCTCAGCGAACGCGCGAGGACATTAACTATGGGCAGCAGGCAGACCAGGATAATAATCAAGCAAGTGCCGGCAATCACTATATCGGCAAACCTTGAAGCTTTTGACTTTACCATCGCATATTATCCCTCCCATCGTTTTGTTGACAATTTTTAACTTTACCGCATGTCATCCCTCCTTAACTCATTATTCCGTGTTCTCCGAATTTTTCAGCAATCGCATTTGACGCCAAAAGAAAGATAACACAGATAACCGACTGGAACAGACCCACAGCGGTTGCAAGCGAAAACTGAGAGCCTCTGATGCCGTTTGTGTACACAAACGTCGCGATAACATCGCTCACGTTGGACACAAGGTTGTTTCCCAGCGCGTAAGGCCGGTCGAAATCAGAGCTGAGAATCCGGCCAAGGTTCATAACAAGTAACACAACGATTGTAGGTTTGATGCCCGCAATGGTTATGTGCCAAATTTTTTGAAGCCGGTTTACCCCGTCCACTGCCGCCGCTTCGTAAAGTTCGGGATTAATGCCGGTAATAGCGGCAAGATAAATAATCGTATTCCAACCGGCGCTCTGCCAAACGCCTATAAAGATGTAGGTGATTACCCAGTGAACAGATTCGTTTAGAAACGGTATCGGTCCCAACCCTATTTTGCCGAGCGCAGTGTTAACAAGCCCTGTCGTCGGCGCAAAGAGTTGAAGGGCAAGCCCTGAAATGATAACCCACGAAAGAAAGTGAGGCATGTAAATAATCGTCTGAGTTATCTTTTTGAAACGTTTGAATGCCAATTCGTTTAAGAGGACCGCAAGAAAGATCGGCGCGGGGAACCCTATTGCCAGGTCAAGGACATTCAACATCACGGTGTTTCGGACAGCGTATAAAAAATCACGGTTTGAAAACGCCTTAATAAAGTACTCAAAGCCGTTGTTTTTCGCCCATTCCATTTCCCAGACGCTTTGAGTTATGTTGAATTTTTTAAACGCAATCTGAATATAAGTCATCGGTATATACTTAAATATAATAAAGTATATAAGCGGCGCCAACATTAAAGCGTACAACATCCAATAGCGTTTAAGGTATGCGCTTGTCCGTCCTTTCACTCTCCCACCTCTTTTCAGCATTTTTTATTCCTAAGGCGTGTTTGAAAATTCCTTAAAGCGCAAAATTTCAAATAAAACCGCTGCAATGATAGTCGAGCTTGCTCGGCGCTTCGCGCTGGAATCAAGTTTTCAAATACATCCTAAGTAATGTGCACATTATACGAATTTTCGCACATAGTGTACAGTGGTGAATTAAAGATTTTTTGTATAATTTCAGGATAACTTTTAATAAACGGCTCGGACTCAAGGCTATGTTGGATAGAAATCCCTCTTTACTTTCTATATAGAAGAATTTATATTGACTTTGAATAATTCTCTTAAGAAAGGTGAGATTTATAATGGAGAATATGAACTTCAATGATCTAATACCTGAACTGCACTATTACGTTCACCGCAAATCCACACCGGATTGGAAAATAGCTGGTCCGCTGCCCACACATTTTATAGATATCACCTATATTATTGAAGGTGAGGCGGAATATATTATTAACGGCCATAGTCATACTATTAATAAAGGCGACCTGCTATGCATTCCAAAAGGCGCGTCTCGTCTTGCTAAATGTGTTCCTGGCTTGGATTTTGAACTGTACTCCATTAATTTCTTTTTAAAAGACCAACAAGGCGCGGAAAACGTATTGCTCTTT
>JAISYE010000024.1 GCA_031297485.1 Clostridiales bacterium | reverse complement strand
CAAACCATCGTTAGGCCCCAAGGCCTTAAGGTCTTGACCTTTTGCTGCTGGCAGACTCGACGAACACAGTTCGCCCCTATCGTACTCGCCGCCCTTAATAAGGGGTCTGGGGACGAGTCCCCAGCGGGGTTTGGGGCAGAGCCCCAAGGTCTTAAGGTCTTGACCTTTTGACCTTTTGACCTTTTCCTAAAGTACCCCTAGTCAGAAGAACTTGCGGCGTGAGTTTTCGCGCTTCTCCAAGAAATTGTTAAGCTTAAAAACCAGATGGTAAACCGGCAGAGCGAAAAGCATGGTGTAAACCGTTTCGGGCAAAATAATCCTGATAAAATAATAGGAAAGGTCCACCTTTCCTTCAAATAGGAACCTAGAAACGTAAAACACAAACTCATAAACCATAATAGCGCCGGCAGTCAGCAGCAGAGGAAGCATGGTGTGCTCCCTGTAAAAGTTCTTGAAGGGCTTGCCGCAAAAAAACCCCAGCAGCGCGCCCAAGAGAGCGTAATGCCCTAAGGCGTCGCTGAAAAACAGGTCCTGCAAAAACCCAGCGCATAGCCCCACTATAGCCCCTTCCACATCGCCGCGCAGAATCGCGTAAACCGCTATTATAACCAACATTGTGTTCGGCTTTACACCAATAATTTCTATATAACCAAAAACCGTGGTCTGTAATATAAAATTAACAATAATAACCAACGCCACAATAAGAACGCGCACAATCACTCCCCCGTATCCGTCGCATCAACCGCTATGGCGTTAGGGTCCGGCGGGCGCAAGTCCTCTTCCTCGTCAAACCCTTCGAAAAGTTTGTTAATAACAACAACCGTGCGTACATTCTCAAAATTAACCACAGGCTCGATTATGGCGTACTTGTTAAGCCCCATGTCGTCCGTGCCTACTTCCCTGACATACCCTATTATAATGCCCGGCGGATACGTGTTGCCCAAGTTGGAGGTAACAATTTCGTCGCCGGGAATAACCTGCGCGTCCAGACTTAAGTAATCCATGCGGCAGTAACCGCTGCGCATAAGGTCCACGTCGCCCCGCACTATGCCGCGGTCCTCCGTGCGGGCGCTTTCCGCGCTTACGGCACTGTCGTCGTTTACCAGTGAGGTTACCCTGGCAAAGTTGGCGCCCACTTGGGTTATTTTACCCACAAGCCCCCCCGCGGTCAGTACCACCATATTCTGCGCCAGCCCGTCCTTTGTGCCCTTGTCAATATAAAACCTGTCAAACCAGTTGCCCGAATCCTTCGCTATAACCTGAGCGCCGGTCTGCGGATACTGGGCGTATTTCTGGCTTATCTGCAGAATATCGGACAGCCGCTTGTTATCTGTTTCCAGAAGCGCCAGTTTGCTGCTCTCCATGCGCAGCATGTCCACCTCCGCCCGCAGCAGGGCGTTCTCCCGCTCGATTTCCCCTATTCGGGTAAAGAACAGAACCTTGTCGGAAACCCATTCCGAGGCGTTGGTAGCGGCCTTCTGCGCCGGCGCCAGCACAAAACCCAAGGCGTTTTCCAAAAACGACGGCCGCAGCCTAGACATAGCTGTAAACCACATCGCCAGCACACATAATATTATTATGCCTACAATAAATATCCTTTTGTGCCTTGAAAAAAAACCCACCACATTCACCTCAAGCCTCGACTATCGAAAAAAACCTTATAGGGCACGCTGGGCCGCCAGGACTTTCTTGAATATTTTACCGTCGTCCAGCACCATGCCCGTTCCATTCGCCACGCAGTAAAGGGGCTCGTCCGCAACTATTGTGTTTATACCGGTCTCGCGCTCTATAAGCAGGTCCAAGCCCCGCAGCAAGGCGCCGCCGCCAGACAGCACAATACCGGTCTCCATTATATCAGAGGAAAGTTCGGGCGGCGTTTTTTCCAACGTGTACTTTATAGCGTCTACAATTGCCATAACCGGCTCGTTTATGGCATCGTTCACCTGCACCGAATTTATGTCTATAATCTTCGGCAGGCCCGAGACAAGGTCTCGCCCGCAGACCTCCATGCTTACCTTCTCGTCCGGCTCGTATACCGACGCTATGTTTATCTTTATTTCCTCCGCCGTGCGCAGTCCTATGGCCAAATTGTGCTCGCGCTTAATGTAGTTGACTATGTGGTCGTCCAGCTCGTCCCCCGCTACGCGCAGTGACTTGCTGGTTACTATGCCGTCCAGGGAAATAACCGCCACCTCGCTGGTTCCCCCGCCAATGTCAACTATCATGTTCCCCATAGGCTCGTCCACCATAAGGCCCGCGCCTATAGCCGCGGCCATGGGCTCCTCCATAATAAGCGCGTCCCGGGCGCGGGCGCCGGCCGCTACTATGGCTTCCTTAACCGCGCGGCGCTCTACCTCCGTAACGCCCGAAGGCACGCACACCACCACGCGCACCCTCATAGTGAAGAATGAACCCTCTACCGCCTTCCTTATAAAATATTTTAACATTGCCTGGGTCGTTTCAAAGTCGGCTATCACACCGTCCTTCATTGGCCGTATAGCTACTATTGTGCCCGGCGTGCGCCCTATCATCTGCTTGGCTTCGTCCCCGACAGCCAGCACATCCCGCGTTTTTGTGTTTATCGCCACCACCGAAGGCTCGTTAACCACTACGCCCTTGCCCTTCAGAAACACTACCGTGTTGGCGGTGCCTAAATCAATCCCCAGTTCTTTAAAGAACATTTGACACATCCTTTCGTTTGTAAAGCGTTACTTGCGGCACTGTATTAATTACAGCTCAGTATTTCCTTTTTTATAAGGCTATAGACACACTTTATCATACAACGCGGGTGCTTTTCAATCTTTTAATATTAGATATAATATACTCAGCTTAATTTTTGAAAGGAGCTTTATTAATGATACAGTTTCATAGCACGCGGGGAACAGGGGACGCGCTTCCGGCGGGTGAGGCGGTCCTGAAGGGCATAGCCCCGGACGGCGGCCTGTACGTTCCCTCACAGTTCCCTGAATTGGGCGCGCGCCTGGGGGATTTGTCACAGCTGAACTACTCGGACTTGGCGTTGGAAATAATGCGCCCCTACTTTGCGGATTTACCAGAGTCCGCCTTGGCCGATTGCATACGCAAAGCCTATAGCCGCCGCAATTTCGACCATGATTTAATCGCGCCCCTGCGCGAGTCCGGAGGCTGCTTCTTCTTGGAACTATTCCATGGGAGAACTTTGGCCTTTAAGGATATGGCTCTCTCTCTGCTTCCGCATATAATTAAGGAGGCCGGCGCTGTTTCCAACGCGGCCGGCGCCCGGCCCGCAGCCGGCGCCCGGCCCGCTGCGGATTTGCCCGGGAAATGGCATAATAAGAAAATACTCATATTAACAGCAACCAGCGGCGATACGGGCAAGGCCGCGCTGGAAGCCTTCGCGGGCGTGGAGGGTACCGCTATAGTCGTCTTCTACCCCAAGAACGGCGTGTCGCAAGTCCAAGAACTCCAAATGACCACACAGGAAGGCGATAATGTCTACGTGGCAGGGGTGAGGGGTAACTTCGACGACGCGCAAAAGGGCGTTAAGGAAATTTTCGCGTCTAAGGAAGTAGCCGGCCTGCTGGACAAGGCGGGGTTCGCGCTTTCCTCCGCTAACTCCATCAATATCGGCAGGCTGCTGCCACAAATTGTCTATTACTTCCACGCCTACTTTCAGCTGGCAGCCTCGGGCAGAATCCCTTTACCGGACAGCCGAGCGGGCGGGCGGGTAAGCCCGGGCACGAAAATAAACTTTACCGTGCCCACAGGTAATTTTGGCAATATTTTGGCCGGATACTACGCCATGCGTATGGGATTGCCCATTAACAAACTTATTTGCGCCTCTAACAGCAATAACGTATTGTATGATTTTTTCAATACAGGCGTGTATAATAAAAACAGAAAATTTACAACCACCATATCGCCCTCTATGGACATACTTGTCTCCAGTAACCTAGAAAGACTGCTGTACCATATGTCGGCTGACAGCGAGTATGTACGCGGCCTTATGGACGGGCTGGCCTCCACTGGCAAATATTCCTTGCGCGAGTATTCCGGCGGAACCGGAACGTCCGGCGGGCCGGGCGCCGGCTGCGGAACCGGAACATCCGGCGGGCCGGGCGCCGGCTGCGGACCGGGCGCCGGCTGCGGGGCCTTGGAGTTTTTCGCGTCAGAATACGTAACAGAGGAGGAAACCCGAAAGGCCATAAAAGCCTCCTACAACCGCGGATATCTGATAGACCCCCATACCGCGGTGGCCTTGGCTGCCTATGAAAAATACGCGGCCAAAAGCGGCGACACCCATTGTAATGTTATTCTGGCCACTGCCAGCCCGTATAAATTCGCGGACGCGGTCTTGTCCGCCATAGACGCGCCGGAATCCGGCGGGCCGGGCGCCGGCTGCGGGGCCGTGCTTATAAACCGGCTGGCGTGTTTAGCGGGTGAACGCCCGCCGGAACGGGTGCTGGAAATCTTCAACAAACCCGTGCTGCACAAAACCGTGTGCGGCACGGATGAAATGGCGCAATTTGTAAAAAAGGCGGGGTTCTAATATGGGTTACACGCAAGTATATACGGGAGACGGCAAGGGCAAGACCACGGCGGCGCTGGGCCTGGCGCTGCGGGCCTCTGGCTGCGGGTTAAAGGTGTATTTCGGGCAATTTCTCAAAAAGGGGTATTACAGTGAAATAGCGGCCTTGGGAACAAAATTGCCGGAAATAACAGTGGAGCAGTACGGCTTAGAGGGGCGCAAACCAGGAGCGCCCATGGATGAAGGGGACCGCCGCGCCGCGCTGGCCGGCCTAAAAAAGGCAAAAGCCGCGCTGGAAAGCGGGTTATACGACGTTGTAATACTGGACGAGCTTAACGTGGCCGCAATGCTTGAGCTGGTGAGCGTGGATGATATTCTGGAGCTGATAGAGCGGCGCGGCGCGGACACAGAACTGGTACTGACCGGACGCGGCGCGAAGCCGGAAATTTGCGGCAAAGCTGACCTTGTAACAGAAATGAAGGAAGTAAAGCATTACTATCAACGCGGCGTGGGCGCGCGAAAGGGAATTGAGTTTTAATGGCCGTTAAGTTTAAGTTTGTTATAATGGCTGCCTGCTGTATCGCGGCCCTTATTCTGGCGGTTGCGGTGGGCAGTGTGTTTATTCCGCCGGACCAGGTCTTTGGCGTCTTGGCCGGTAAACTTTTCGGCTTCGGCACAGGGCCGAGGCCGGACCCCATAGCGGAATCCATTATCTGGAGCCTGCGCCTGCCCAGGGCCTTGCTGGCCTTTATTACAGGCGCGGGTCTGGCGGTAAGCGGCGTTATAATGCAGTCTGTACTGGGCAACCCCTTGGCGTCGGCCTATACCTTGGGCGTGTCCTCCGGCGCGGCTGTGGGCGCCAGCCTAGTTATCGCGCTGGGCCTGTCGTTTTTTGGCATGTTCACCCTGCCGGTGTTTGGCCTGGCCTTTGGACTGGCCACAGTGTTTCTCGCTGTTTCCTTCGCCTCTATGATGGACAAAAACATTGGCAGTTTTACGATTATACTTACGGGCATGGCCTTCTCGCTCTTTGCCAACGGCATAATAACACTGATGCACGCCTTTGCCCGTCAGGAACTTCAACTGCTTGTAGCTTGGCAGATGGGCAGCTTCGCGCTTAAGGACTGGTCCCACCCCGCGATTATGTTCCCCGCCGCCTTGGCGGTTTTGGCCGTGGCCATGGTCTTTGCCTGGGATATGGACCTTATGACCTTTGGGGAAGAACAGGCGGCAGCTACAGGGGTAGACCTGAAACGCGCCAAGCTGGTTCTTATTTCGGCCGGAGCGGTTATAACCGGCGTGGCTGTTTCCCTTACAGGCGTAATAGGGTTTATAGACCTGTTTACGCCGCATGTGGCGCGTAAACTGTTCGGGGCGCGGCACAAGCTGGTTGTGCCCGCTTCCGCGCTGCTGGGCGGCTGTTTTATGCTCCTGTGCGACTTACTGGCCAGGGTAGCCGCCGCGCCCTTGGAGATTCCCGTTGGCGCGGTTACCTCTATATTTGGCGCGCCGTTTTTTATCTATTTATATTTTTCAAGGAAAACCGGACGCCCATTTAAAAGGAAAAGAGGGCTGTAATATGCTTAAAGTCAAGGGGGTATCCGCGGGGTACAACGGAACCAAGGTACTGCACGACATTTCCTTCGAGCTTGAGCGCGGCGAGACTTTGGCCGTAATCGGGCCGAATGGCTGCGGGAAGACGACCTTGTTACGGGCGGCCGCTAATCTCATACCCTTTGAGGGCGAGGTACTGGTAGACGGACGGGATGTGCGCGGGTTAAGCCGCAGGCAGACAGCGGAAAAAATTGCCATGCTGTTCCAATCGACCAGCATTAATTTTGAATACACGGTTTACGAGACCGTTATGATGGGGCGTTACGCCCGTATGGCCCGCGCCTTTTTCCCACGGGTTGCCGAAGCGGACAAGGAGGCGGCGCTTACGGCTTTAGACGCGGTTCACATGAGCGCCTTGCGGGACAGCGGGCTTGGCACTCTTTCCGGCGGGCAGCTGCAGCGGGTATTTTTGGCCAAGACCTTGGCGCAGCAGCCGGACATTATAATGCTGGACGAACCGGCGAACCATCTGGACCTAAGTTACCAGGTGGAACTGGCGGGGCTGCTGAGGGACTGGGCTGCGGGAAAAGGGCTTACGATTATTGGCGTTATGCACGACATCAACCTGGCCATGCATTTTTCGGAGAAATTTTTAGTACTTAAGGAAGGGCGCGTGGAGGTTCTTGGACCGGCGGGCGCCGCGCTAGGCGGCGAGCGTCTCAAAAGCGTTTACGGTATGGACGTGGCGGGATACATGCGCGAAACCCTGCGCAAGTGGGAGAATATAGGATAACATGAATACAAATAAGAATAAGAAATCCTATCCTTTTCTCACGCTTTGCCTTTCAATTGGGAGAATGTAGGATAGCATGAATACAAATAAGAATAAGAAATCGTATCCTTTTCTCACGCTTTGCCTTTCAATGGCGTGGGTAAGCCTTGCGTCGGAAGCCCTGCATTTTTCGGACGGCAGGCTTTCCCTTACAGGGGGCCTGTCGCTGAAAGCGATACCGGTGGGGCTGCTGGCTTGGTGCGCCGCGGACTTTGTTCTGGGCGGGCGGGCGGCGCTGGGTGTTCAGGGGAATAAAGGCCGCAAATGGCGCGAGCGGGTGAGCCGTTATATTCCTTTATTTGCCGCCGCCTGCTGTATTGGCGTACTCTTGGCAGGGAACTCTGCCCTTTACGTTCCCATGTCAGTCCTTTACGGGGCTGCCTGCGGGCTGTTTCTGGCCTCATCCCTGACAGATTATCTGCGTTGCGGCGATAAAGAGCCCGGCGAACAAGCTAATGGTGGGGTATCCGCTGGGCGTGAAGCCTCTAAGGGTGGGGGGTCCGCTGGGCGTGAAGCCTCTAACGGGGGATTATCCGCTGGGCGCGAAGCCTCTAACGGTGGGGTGTCCGCTGGGCGCGAAGCGGCGTTTTCGCCGCGTCTCAACGGGCAAATCACCGTTAGGCGGCGGAAATTTCGAGCCACGCTGCGTATGTCTAAGATTGGGCTTTCCGCCGGGATTTACACCACAGCGGTCTACCCTGCCGGGGGCTTGATTATCTTGCTGGAGCCGCATCTAGACCAATATGTCCTAAAGGGCGCGTTATTTCTATTTTTAGCCGCCTTAGCCGCGGTAGTGGCGTTTCTGCGGTTTCGCGCGCCCGTCAGGGACGACTTACCCCCCCCCCCCAATACGTTTCAGCGGGCACAAGCTTATTACCGCCGCCATGATAGCCGCTATTATCGCCTTTGCGGTCTTTAATCACCTGCTTAATTCCGGAATACTGGAGCGTGGCGGCGGCACGGCCAGGGCGCCCTATGTATTCTTTGTCAGCGTGTTTATGAGGCTGCCCATGGGAATACTGGTTGGATGGCTGGCGGACAGGGGGAAATGGTACTGGGCTGTCAGCGCGCCCCTGTCCTTTATGGCGGCGGGCTGCGCGGCTGCTCTATTCGCCGGCGGGACTCTGGGCGACTACGCTATGCTGGGGCTTGTTAACTGCGGCGGGGCGGGCATTGTCATACTTATTCACGTATTGGGCATGTGGGCGGCCTTATGGCGCGGCGGAAGCGCTCTGCCGGCTTCAGCCGGGTCGCTTGTGCATTTTGTGCTGGTGGCTTTCTTTAATATGAATACGCTGGGCATATCACCGGTTTTTTTTGAGGAAAGTCTACGCCGTCCGCTGACATTTTTGGTTATTATTACAATTATACCGCTGTTTCCGCTTATTATGCTCTACTTGGTTGACCAGCGGTTAAAGACGGCTGCCCAAGACTTTTTTTCATTATATCGGGAAGGGGAAGGGCGGAAAGTTCCGGGCTGGTATGAGGAACCCGCCGGCTGGTCCGGGCAAACTGAGGACTTGGACTTTCCCGACTTTGAGAGTGAAATTGCCGTCAGTCTACTAGATGGAATTTCCAGGCGTGAAGTTTGTGAAAAGCTGAGCATATCCGAGGATGAAGCCAGGGAATACTTGGCGGTTATTCGGGAGGCGTTAGGAGGCGGGAGGCTTTCCCGGTTCGGCCCTATACTGAACTCCGAGGTGGTTTTTTTACCAATGGAAAAGGAAGTAGCCGCGCTGATTTGCCAGGGGTTTTCCCAGAAGGAAGCGGCTGAGCGGATGGCTATATCTATTTCGGAAATAAAGCTACATTTGGCGCGTATCCAGAAAAAGTTAACAGCCGCGCCCATAAGAGAGGAACAGAAACGGCTGGCTGAAACAGCCAAGTTTTACGGTCTTACGGTTAGGGAAACCCAAGTACTGGAGGAACTACGTCGCGGAAGCAGCAACAAGCAAATTGCGGAGCGTTTATTTATTACGGACGCCACAGTAAAATTCCACGTGCGGAATGTTCTGCGGAAGCTGGGCATTTCTGACAGGACACAAGTTTTTCAGGTATTTTGAGTCAAAAGACAAGACCTTGGGGCTCTGCCCCAAACCCCGCTGGGGACTTCGCCCCCAGACCCCTTCTTAAGGGCGACTAGTGCGATAGTCGAGCTTGCTCGACGCAGACCCCCTCTTTCAGGGCGGCGGAGCGTGGAGGCGAACGCAGCAAAAGGGCTGTACTCTCCGCACTTGAAAAGGGGTCTGGGGACGAGTCCCCAGCGGGGGTTTGGGGGCAGAGCCCCCAAGGTCTTAGGGGTTTTGTGGCCTAACGATGATTTGTTCGTTGGTACTCTCCGCCCTTGATAAGGGGTCTGGGGACGAGTCCCCAGCGGGGGTTTGGGGGCAAAGCCCCCAAGGTTTTAGGGGTTTTCTTAAGTCCGCGAGGGCATAAAATGCTGCTGGCAAGGCGTGGGAGCAAATTTGGTTACGGGAGAGTGAGAATTGATGCGGGAGCTGAACCATGAACTAAAAACAGGAGTATTTAGAAAAATTTACTTGTTCTTTGGTACAGAGAGCTATCTGGTAAAACTATATGAGGGCAAAATGCGGGCTGCCGCAAGCGCCGGCGTACCCGGCGCGGGCGTGATGAATATAGACGTGTTTGAGGGCAAATCGGCAGACCTAGACGCGGCCGCCGGGGCGCTGGAGACCTTGCCCTTTTTATCAGACAGGCGGCTTGTGATAATAAAGGACGCGGAACTCTTTGTAGCGGGCAGGAAGGAAGCGACCGAGAAAATGGCGGAGCTTATTTCGGACTTGCCCGACACCACAATAGCGCTGTTTATTGAAAAGCAGGCGGACAAGCGTTTGAAACTCTACAAAAAAGTGGCCGAACTGGGTAAAATTGTGGAATTTAAGCAGCCATCCGAAAAGGAACTATGCGATTGGATTGCGCGTACGCTAAAGGCCGCGGGCAAGAGTATCGCGCCTGCGGACGCCGCGCGGCTTATGAGCGTGGCAGGGGGCGACATGGAGGCGCTGCGCTCCGAAATGGAGAAACTAGCGGCGTACAAAGGGGACGCGACGGAAGTAACGGCCGTTGACATAGACGCGGTATGCGCAAAGCCGCTGGACCTGCGGATATTCGAGCTGGTCGGCGCTGTAGGGCGCGGGAACGCCCAGGCTGCTCTTGATATATTTAACAACTTAATTTTAATGAAGGAATCGCCTCTCAGGGTGCTGAGTATGCTGGCCAGGCAGTTCAGGCTTATCCTGCAATGTCTGGCAGGGGCGGAGGCGGGTATGACCCAGGCGGAAATAGCCTCTGCCCTTGGACTGCGGCCTTTTGCGGTAAAGGACTATGCCAGCCAGGGCGCGAATTTCTCCCTAGAGGCTCTTAAGACGGCTATGCGGAACTGCCTGGACGCGGACGTGGACATCAAATCAGGCCGGATGGGGGACAAGCTGGCGGTGGAAGTGGTTATTATGAAGGCCATAGGATTGATAAATCCATCGTAACAATTTAGCGCCATGTTCATACCATAATTACAAGCAGGGTTATGAACAGTGAGGGGGAGAACATGGGCGAAGTTAAGGCGGATACAGCGCAGTTTATAGTAGAATGTTCCACAGACGCCAGCGAACGGCTTATTGAAAGCCTGGGCAAGGTAAAGTACAGGCTTCCCATGATAAACGCGTATGTGGTGGAAGCGCCTAAAGCCCATGAAAAGCGGCTGACGGCTTTGCGGGGGGTAACGGCGGTATCCCGGGACACCTGGGTTACAGCCCAGATGAACAGCGCGCGCAAGTGCGTGCGCGCGGAAAAGCCGCAAGCGCGTGGCGTCAGCGGGCGCGGGGTTACCATAGCCATACTGGACACAGGGGCCGCGCCGGTGGATGATTTAACCAAGCCGAGGGACCGCATAGCGCATTTTCAAGATTTCGTAAACAGCGGCGCGTCGCCCTATGACGACAACGGGCATGGGACCCATGTGGCGGGCATAGCCGCCGGCAATGGTTTTGTTTCTTCTGGCAAGTACATGGGCATAGCGCCGGAAAGCGACGTGCTGCCCATAAAAATTCTGGACGCCTCCGGACGCGGGAACGCGGCGGATGTACTGGCCGGTCTCCAATGGCTTATGGACAACAAGGCAAGGTACAATGTGCGCGTGGCGAACCTCTCTGTGGGCACGTCGGAAGCCAGCGCGCGGGACCCGCTGGTGCGCGCGGTGGAAAAAGCCTGGGACAGCGGGGTAGTGGTGGTTACCGCTGCCGGGAATTTGGGGCCGGGCGCGGGCAGTGTAACGTCGCCCGGTATAAGCCGGAAAGTGATAACAGTCGGCGCCTCGGACGACAACCGAGCGGTACAGATATGGGGCGACACCATGCGCAATTTTTCGGGCAGGGGCCCCACGTGGGATTGCGTTATAAAGCCGGACATAGTCGCGCCGGGGGCGGACATTGTATCGTGTCTGGCGCCGGAGCTGCTTTCGCCGGAGAGTTACAAGCGCGTGCGCGGCAAGGTTGTATCGGAAAGCTATTTGAGGATGAGCGGGACGTCCATGGCAGCGCCGATAATTTCCGGGGCAGTGGCCCTGCTGCTGCAATGGCGTCCCGAGCTTAAGCCCAACGAAGTAAAGCACATGCTAAAGAAAAGCGCGGTAAATATGAATTATCCACCAAACCAACAAGGCTGGGGGCTGCTGGACATAGAGCGGCTCTTGGCGCTCGCTTAAAAGGTTTATTATACTCACACACGAAAACATCTGCGTCGGGCTTCGCCCGACTATCTCTAAAAATCTTTCAGTGTTTTCGTGTGTGAGCAACCAACAACCGGCGTGAAAAGCGCATTTCTTTTC
>JAISYE010000023.1 GCA_031297485.1 Clostridiales bacterium | reverse complement strand
AGCGCAATGCCGCGCCTTTTCCGCGGCGAGCAGCCGGTTATAGTGGTCAAAGGCTACGGCGATTTTATCCGCCGCGTTCTTGCTTGCCTCCATGGCGTCCAGCTTGTCTTTCTGATCGTCCATGTTCTCAATTGCTTCCGATAGCGGCCGAAGGTCCTCCTCTGTAAGCGGGGGCAGGGAATCGTTCAAAATTTCATGTATTACAGTGGGCTTGTAGTCCTTGGACAACTTGGGGCTGCGCAGCTGCACCAGCAGATCGATCATGTCGGAATATTCTCCCGGGGATGAAAAACCAAAAACAGCCCTGTTTACAGCCTGCATATACTCCTTCTGACTGTCGAAGACCTGTCCGGCGGAACCTGCCTGTGTCCGCAGCTCGCTCTTGGTCAGGCAGGCGCCATCCTTTACCAACCTGAAATTGTCGCCTATTACCATGCCGCCGCCCAGGATAAAGTACCAGGAATCCACCCCCTGTTTCTTCCGGGCGCGGGCGCCCATACCTATCGCCAATTTTTGAGCGCCCTTGACAAATTCTATAAATAAATAGCCCGTGCGTTCGTCGTCCGGGCTGTCCTCCTCCAAAAGGTAATTTTCCAGACGCCTGTCCTTGCCTCCGAAGGGGTCCAGTCTGTGGGGGCTTTTGTTACCATCCAGCAGCAGCGGTATGAACAGCTGCATGGTTACCGACTTCCCTGAACCGTTTGCCCCGCGCAGCAGCAGGCGGCCATTCTGAAACATGTAGTCCTGCGAGTCGTAGTACCAAAAGTTTACCATGCCAAAACGGTTAATTACCCATGTATCATTATTATTCATTATTCATTTTCCAACTCCTGCTTAATCGTCTGAGCGGTATAAATTCCGCAAAACCTGGCTGCCAGCGGCATGATGACAACCTCGCCGCCGTCTTCCTGACGCGCCAGCCCAAAGCCTTCCATGTAATTCAGGCAGTCGTCCAGCAGTTCCGCGTCAGAGCGTTCACGGTAAGTTTTGCCGTAATACTGGCCGAAATCCCGCTTGCATAACGCCGTACATTCCAGCAGGCGCTGTCTTGCAACATGAAGCTCGGCGCGGTTATCCGGCGTTAAATCGCCCCGTTCAACAGCCTCCCGCAGCATTTTAAAAATCAACAGCGTTATATCGGAAAGATTATTGTTTTCGGGAAACGCGCGTGAAAAATCCGCATGCTTGTCTGTAACAATAAAGGCGCATTCACGGTGGATGTGAAGGTCGCAGTTAAGTTCGTTCATATCTTTTTCAACATTGCCGCGAAAATTCCTCAAATAAATAAAGTCCTCGTCGTTATCGCCTTCCCGGGTTACGCAGGGCGACATGACAAGTTTGCGGTATATGCGGTTGCGTCGGACGACGCCCCTGTCTTCCTCTTGGTCGAACCGTTCGCTTTTTTCAAAATCCTCAATGGAAGCAAAATCCGTAATATCGCGTATAAAATGGCGCATAAAGTAGCGCGACGCGCCTACAACCTCGTAAAGCACCTCGGTTTCCTCGTCGCGCACAAAGGCTTCGTCGTCCCCTTCCGTAACTTTAAAAAAGCTGTTTGCCGCGCAAAACTTCATAACCTTGATAAAACTCCTGCGCTGCGTGTGGTTTGTCCAATCCAGCCGGTAGGGGGCGTAATTCGCCTGCACGTATTCGGTCAGCTGCGAGAGCACAAACTGTTCCTCCGCGTTTTTTTCCTCCAAAAACATCAGCACCACGCACAGCATTCCATATTCCTCCTGGCGGGAAAATTCCATGATACCCATGTATGGTTCAGCCTTGCCTGGTATTTTTTCCAATTTTATGAGCAATGGGTTAACAATCAGCCTGTAGCCCAGTTTGTCCTGAATAAACGGACGGCAGCGCGGCAGCGCGTCCTTTATTCTGTAAAATTTGTCTTTGTCATTCTGTTTTACAATAAAGCGGTTTTTAAGCAATTCCTCCAACGCTGTCACGCAGTCTCAACCCTTCCCGTAATTTTTTGAGTTTATAGCGCGGCATGGTAAAAACTCCGTCTGTGCACCTTACGTCACAAACCCGCGAAATATCGGAGTCGTCTATTTCAAAATTGCGGCCAAGTTCCGTCCGCACGATACCGCCGCTGTGGAGCCCACGGGACAGCCAATTGAGCAATATGCCCCTTATTTCCGGCTCTATTTCCGGCAGAAGGCCAAAATCCAGCACGCCGCCGCGTATAAAGCTCTCCAATATTTGCTGCTCACGCCTGGCCTTGTCCATCAGCAACTGATGGGTGCGCGCTTTTTCCGCCTGAAAGCTGGCTACAGTATGTTTTCTGGCGGTTTGCGCGTATATACGCGACTTGGATGTTAAGACCACGGGAAAAGCCGGTTCGTCATACACGCCGCTGTAGATGTCGTCTGTTTCACGATAAAAGTCGCCTGACACATGAAGCGGGCGCTCGACGCCGAACACCATGGCGGACAATTTATGCGCCTGGGCCATAGAGTCACAGCTCATGAACATACCGAAAATCTTCCGGTATTCGTCCTTGCGGCTGGCGCCGGAATAATAAGTTTCAATAATTTGCGAAGCGTAGCGTGTAATTTTGCGTATTATTTGGTCGGTAGAGTTAAAGAGTTTTTGCGCTTCGTTGTAATCGCCGCCGGCGAACCAATCGTAGATGCTTTCCCAGCGCCCGTGCATCATATCCCGCAGTTCCTCGGGCGAAACGGTAACCTCCAGCCGTGGGACAGACATCTCGTGACGCACGACAATGTCGAGTATACGTTCTATGCGCTCTTGAGGTATTTTGCGTAAAATACTCTCAATAGCCGCCGTGTTCTTTTGCAGGCTTTTGACAAATGTGCGGAGGTATTCCACCAGCTTATCCTTAAACGCGATAAACGCGGCTGTTTTCATCAGGTCTTCCGCCTTGGCGCTGTTTAAGTCGCGGATATAGTCCTGATAATTTTGATTAAGCCGTACAAAATCCGAATTAACCGTGTCCCACCAGGCGTATACGTCCAACTCGCTTTTTACGTCCAAGTCCAGCGCTTTCGCCAGTTCGGCGCGCAGGCGCTCCATCAGGGTAGGTTCCAGCGACGCCCCGTCTACGAAGAGATTCTCCAGTTTGATAGTCATGCGCTCAATTTCCACAGAGTATTCCGATAATTGATAGCGGAACTTCCTGTTCCGAAAATCCTCAATTGTATAAACTTTGGAGGTATCCTGAGTGGCGATAAGGTTTTGCCATTCGGTCAGCTGATTCAGATCCAGGCGGCACTGTTCCTGGGTATAGTCCGCGAACACACTGTGGCTGGATATTTCGTAAAACACCTCGTCCTGGGACAGCCAAAATTTCATTTTTTCATAATGGATATAGAAGCATCGGACAATGGCCCTATACCGTCCCGCGTTAATGGCGGTAAGATACGCGGTTTCGGTGATGGGCTTTAACAGTTTTTCCGTGATTTGCACTTATGGCACCTCCAAAGATTTTTATATCATGGTCCGCTGTTTCTTATGGATATATTATACACCTCACTGCGCACAAATGCAAGCTAAATATTATACTCATGAACGAATATATTGCCAAACAGTGTCTATTCAGAGGTCAAGACCTTAAGACCTTAAGACCTTAAGACCTTAAGACCTTAAGACCTTAAGACCTTGGGGCTCTGCCCCAAACCCCGCTGGGGACTCGTCCCCAGACCCCTTTTTAAGGGCGGTGGGTACAACGCCTTTTGATGCAGGTACAGCCATCGGGCGGATTGACATCCGCCCCTAGGACGTGTTTGAAAACTAGATTCCAGCGCGAAATTGCAGCGGTTTCATTAGAAATTTCGCGCTCTAAGGAATTTTCAAACACGCCTTAGAAGGCGAATTAAGCCCTACGTCGAGTAAGTTCGACTACCATTGAAAAGGTTGCACCCGCCGCCCTTAAGAAGGGGTCTGGGGATGAAATCCCCAGCGGGGTTTGGGGCAGCGCCCCAAGGTCTTAATCTTTTAACCTTCCCTAAACCTTTGAAACCTTATCCCCCGGCTCCTTGTCCTGGGGATTGAACCGTACCAGGAAGGACAGGCAGAAACAGCATACCATAGCGGCGAAGGGGAATATCACCATCAGGAAGCGGGCGGCATCGCCCGGCGTGGGTCCTGTCTCATTGCCGCTTTTGTATCCGTAAATACTAGATGCCAAGAAAAACGCCAGTGAGATAAACAATCCGCTAAACTTGTTAAGCACGCCCACAAGACTGGAGAAAGTGCCTTCGCGCTGTATGCCGTGCCGCGCCGCATCCTCGTCCAGAATACGCGCGCCCACAAGGTCCATGGTGGTCAGCGCGCCGGCGATTCCAAACCCGAAGATAACGAGCACCAAGGTAGAGGTGAGAAGCGTGTTAGTAAAATAAAGCGGAATAAAGCCCAAGGCAAGGACGGCCAGGGAAGCGCGCCAAGCCGGCATGAGAGATACGCGCCGGATAACGCGCACCCAGACGAATATGCCCCCTATAGCTATTAATATCACCGTGCCCTGCATTATTGTAGCTCCCGCGCCGCCTCCGCCCAAGGTGTACTGTACAAAAAAGGGCACGGCCGAAAGCAGTACGCTTTGCCCCGCGGTAAACGCCGCGTTGGTAACGCCGTACAGCCAGAATTTAGGGTTTGCCGCAATGTCGGCTATGGTTTTAAGCAGCTGCGGCTTGGGCTTGGAGGAAGCAACAGGGTCTTCGTGGCAGCCAACAGCCATAAACACAATAACTACTACGGCCAGCGCTCCGTAAATAAGCGCGGTGAGGGAATAGCCCAAAGCCTCCGTGACAATGGGGGTAAGGGCAATGCTTATAACCATCGCCGCCAGCTGGAACGCCTGGCGCATAGCATTGGTCTTCGCGCGCACGGTCTCGGTTTTAAAAAGCTCCGGAAACAGCGCTCCGTAGTTTGCGTTTATCAGCGAATCCAAAGTACCGGTCAACATGTACATAATCAGCATATACCAAAACAGCGAGCCTTGCCCCAGCCCCGCAGGCACGTTGTAGAACATCACAAAGCAAAGCGCGAGCAGGGGCGCGCCAATCACCAGCCAGGGCCTTCGCCTGCCCCAGCGGGTACGGGTGCAGTCGGACAGAAAGCCGTACACCGGGTTGTCAAGAGCGTCCAGAAAGGTATATATCAGCAGTATCAAGGAATACTGCGGCATAGTTAGCCCAAGGCGGTCCACATAGAATATGGCCGCGTAAGTTTTAAACATGTTTATGGGAATCGAGGTGCCGAACATACCCGCCGCATAGCGCAGCGGGCTTGTGGGCTGAACCTTTTCTGTGGTTTTCATAACGCCTCTCCTTATTTAATCAAGACCAGGCTGCTAAAGGGCGGCAGCACAATTTCCAGCAGCCCGTTCTTAACCGTGTATAGTTCCTCTGACGTGTCGCATCCGCTGACGCCGCCCCGAGTCATAATCTTCCGAGTGAGCGCGCCGTCCTTGACGCCGATTTTCCAAGCCGGAACAGGCACCTGTTTCTCTTCCTCATTATTATTAAGCGCCACAACCGCCGCGCAGTTCCTATCCCACCGTCCATACACCAGCAGGCCGTAATCCAGGCGTAAATACACCAGGGACCCGTTCCGCAGCGCGGAATATTTTTTCCGCAGCGCGATAATTTCCTTATGAAAGACGGTTAAATCCCTGTCCTCACGGCCCCAGGGAAAGGTACGGCGGTTGTCCGGGTCGGTCCAGCCGGGCACTCCCGCCTCGTCGCCGTAATATACCGTGGGAGCGCCGGGCCAGGTCATCTGAAAGGTAACAGCCTCCATCAGCACCGCTTTGTTTACATTCTCAGCGGCGGCTCGGAATCCGCTGGTGTGCAGCCGCCCGGGCGTCATGTTCGTCCGCGTCAAAAACCGGGAGTGGTCATGATTGGAAAGCTGGTTCATAGCGGTAAACAACGTCTGGTAGGAATGCCGCGCCGTGTGGCTGGCCATTGAGGCTCGGAACGCCTCGGCGTTGTTCAGCAGTTCCGCGTTGAATTCCTCGCTGTGCTTCTCCATGCCGGTCAAGAACCAGGTTATCGGTTCCATGAAGGCGTCGTAATTCATAACCGTATCCCATTGGTCGCCTGTAAGCCAGTCCGACGGGTCGCCGTAATGCTCCGCCAAAATTACCGCGTCCGGGTTCGCTTCCTTTACCGCGCGCCGGAAATCCCGCCAGAACTGATGGTTGAATTCCAGCGTGCGGCCCAAATCCGCCGCGACATCCAGCCGCCAGCCGTCAGCGTTGTAGGGCGGCGAAACCCATTTGGCGCCGATATGCATTATATACTCGTACAGTTCCCTAGAATTTTCATAGTTAAGCTTCGGATGGTTGCTGTGCCCCCACCAGCCCTCGTAGTTGTCGTTATTGGGCCATTTGCCGCCTTGCCAGCAGAAATAATCGTGATACGGGCTTTTTTCATCCTTATACGCGCCGTTAGGGTATCCCTTGCCGGAATAGAAATTCTCCCTGTCCAGCCACTTACTGAACGCCCCGCAGTGGTTAAACACCCCGTCCAGTATGACCCTTATGCCGTTTTCGTGGGCCAGGGCCGTAAACTGCGCGAACAGCGCGTTGCTTGCCTCTAGGTTTTGTTTGTCCGTGGTGCGCTTCATGTACTTAGTGGCATACTTGTTGTCAAATCTCTCGAAATACAGCTGGTCGCCTCCGTCCTCGGCCAGCACGCCGTAGTGAGGGTCTATACAGTCGTAGTCCTGCGCGTCGTACTTATGGTTGCTGGGCGACACAAACACCGGGTTCAAATAAATGGCCTCCACGCCCAGGGATTTTAAATATCCCAGTTTATCCATTACGCCCCGCAGGTCCCCGCCGTAAAAATTGCAAATATCGTCCGGCGCCACTGGGTCGTCCCAATCCTCTATACGCTTGGCCGCGCGTCCCAAATACTCGTATTCATTGTTTACCACGTCGTTCGCCCGGTCCCCGTTAAAAAAACGGTCCACGTATATCTGGTACATTACGCAGCCCTTGGCCCAATTCGGCGTAGTAAAATCCGGTATAACCGTAAAGTCGAAACCCTTATCCTGCTTATCGCTTACTCCGCGCTTGTTATAGTAATAGGACCTGCCGTTCTTTATTATAACAAACCCGTAGCGCAGCGGTTTGCCGGCCAGTTGCGTATGGAAGGAGTAGTAATCGTACATTTCGTCTGAGGCGCCGAGCGTCATGCGCTCGGTATATTTCGCGTCCGAGAAGCTGATGAATACCCCATCCACATTGCGCGCGCCCACGCGTATCTTTATTTCCAGCGGCTCGCCCGAACGCGGTTCGCAAGGTGTGACAAAGTTTGCCGTCTCGTCGCTGAAAATCGCCTCTATGTTTAAATAGTCGTAGGCCGCGCGGGCGTACAGCCCTATCTTCTCCGCCTTGGTCAACAGTTTTACAGGCACGTGGGTCATCATAAAACATTCTCCTTAATTACAGATTTTGTAGGAATTGACATCGTCCAGCATATCCATCACAATCTCCGCGTCCTTGTTGGAGAGGCGCTTAAGCTTCGCGGCCTCCTCGCGTATGGCGGCCCGGACAGCGCCCGCGTTTTGTATTACGCTGTCCGTAATGGCCAGCAGCCGCTCGCAGTCAATATTCTCGCAATCCACAAAGGTCTCCTGCCCTATATAGGACATAAACGCGCGCACCTTGGGGTCGTATATAACGCCTATTACCGGCACCCCCTGGCTGGCGGCGAAGATTAACGTGTGCAGGCGCATGCCTATCACAAACTCTGTCCGCGACAATATGCCCATCAGTTCCGAAACCGTATAGTTCCTGCTTAATATAACGCTCCGCGCCTTTACGCGCAAGGCTATTTCCCGTGAAAAGCCCGCGTCCGAGGGAAATTGCATGGGCACAAACAGTGGCGTCAAGTTATACTGTTCCGCCAGCCGGTCGATTACGCGCGCCATCTTGCCGGCAAACTGCGGGTCGCTGCGCTTCCATTGCCGGAAGGACAGCGCGAAATATTTCCCGGGCAGAATATTTTCCGCGGCTAAAATCTTCTCGACCGCCTCAGGCGGCGAAGGCTCCACGCTTAGGGCGGGGTCGCTGGAGAGGCGGCAGCCGCTTGTGACCCCCAGGCGCCGCAATTCCGCGAAGGATTCCGGGTCGCGTATGGTAATATAATCGCACCGGCGCAGGGCGTTTTGCGCGCGCAGCCGGTTTTTGGGACGCGTTACCGGCCCGACGCCGTTGGCGTACAGCATTACCCGCACGCCGAAATATTTGGCCAAGTGAATCAAGACTGTATAGTATATAAGAGAATTTGTGCTTGTAACGTCCTGTATAATGCTTCCCCCGCCGTAGACAAACAGGCGCGTGCGCCGCATGTACTTTAGTATATGAAAAAAATTGAAACGGTTAACCGAAAAAATATTGTAGCGCGCAGCCGACTGCCGCGGGGTTTTGGAGAGCGCCAGCAGGGCGACGCCGGCCCGTTTCGTCCGCAGCGCGTGGATTATGGCGTCCAAAATAGCGTCGTCGCCGCTGTTGTTAAAACCGTAATATCCCGAGAGTATAATGTCGAAACGTCTGCCCAGCGCCCGTTCCTGCGCCAATATATGGTCATATATCTCAAGCTGGCGCTTCTTCATGCTATCGGTGGAAAAATTCTCGCGGCTGTACTGGTGCAGATTCTCGCCCAACTTAGCGCGCAGTTCCGCATCCTCAATAAACGTAAGGATATGTTCCCCTATGGCGTTATAGTCGCCCGAAGGCGCCAGCAAGCCTGTTTCCCCGTGCTTTATAAGGTCGGGGATGCCGCCTACGGCCGTGCTGACCGTGGGCTTGCGCATGGCCGCGCCTTCCAGCAGCATGTACGGGAAGCTCTCGCTGTAGGATGTGCAGACGTTTATGTCTATGGCGTTTATGAAACTGAATATATCTTTGACAAAACCCAGGAAGTAAAGGCTCCGGCGAATACCCAGCTGGCGTGCCAGGGACTCCAGGGCCGGCTGGTCGGCCCCGTCGCCGGCCAGTACGAACAGAACGCCGCCGCGCACACTCAGAACCTTGGCCGCCGCCCTTATGAACACCTCATGGCCCTTTACTTTATCAAACCGCCCGATTATACCCACTATAATATTATTGCCCGGCTGGATATTGTGGCGGGCGAAGAACTCATCCCTTGGCGCGTAGGGCGGCAGCGCGTCAAAGTCCATTGCGTTGTATACGGTCAGCACGCGGTCCGGATCGAACTTCCGCTTTATCAGCATTTGCCGGAAACTGTCGGACACCGCCACGTAGTAATCCAGCAGTCTGAGGGACAGGGCGTTAAGGTTTGTAAAAACTATCCGTTTGTATATGCTCTCCGTAAAGTCCATGCGATAGTCGCTGTGAACCGTCGTCACCACCGGCGCGTTTATAAAGGGCTTGACCATTACCGCCACAAAGTTGGCGCGCGCCCCGTGGGCGTGGATTATGTCGTAACCTTCCTCGTGAATGTGTTTGATAAGTTTGCCAACCACACTCAGGTCATTGCGGTACCGCTGGGAAATAAGCATGGAAGGAATGTCCGTTTCGCGTATTTCCCGCCAGAACGCTCCTTCCATGAAACAGCAGACCCGCACGTTTATTTCTTTCATAAGCGAGGCCAGCAGCAGCAGAACATGAGTCTTGGCGCCGCCCCGGTCCCCGCCTGAAATTAAATGCAGCACCTTCATTGCCGGTCACCGCGGTTAGGCAGATTGTTTGTGTTGGGTAAGTAGCCCGACTCCACCAAGCGCGCCCCGTCCGCCGGCTCCGGCTTCTTTGACAGGCGCGCCGCGGCCATCGCCAGGCCCATCATGACCCAAAACGCCAGCATAATGCGCGGATAAAACCACACGTACTCCACCATGCCGAACAGGGCTATGCCGGCGATACTGGCGGCAAAGGCCACGAAGTAATTTTTCATCGCCAAATCCGCCGTATTAAGAGCGGCGGCCACATTGCGCTTCCATGTGGAGGCCAGCAGGGCTATAAAGGAGGCGAGCCCAAAGAGACCGGTTTCCACCCAAACCTGCAGGAACAGGTTGTGTGAATGCATGGCGGTCATAGCCTCTATAACGGCGTAAGCGCGGTAAACCTTGCCGAAAGCCTCCGGGCCCATGCCGACGCCGCTGAGCCAGACGAAATTCTCCGCCAGCATCCTCTGGACAGCCCTCCAGATAATAAACCGGTAGGTACTGGAACTGTCGCCGGAGGTGATTGACATGAAGCGGTTGGCTATGGAGGACGGTATAAAGGGCAGGCAGAGCATGGCGAGGACCAGGGCGAACGGAATCAGGCGCTTATTGCGCAGCAGTATGAACAAGGCAAAGGCAAAGACCGCCACCACATAGGAGGAACGGGAATAGGTCAGCAGCAGGACCGCGGCGCAGACCAGGAACATACCGGAGGTAACAAGGCGCGCCAGGTCGGAGCGGCGGTTAAGGACAAAGGCCAGGCATACGGGCAGGAACAGGGTCAGGAATTCGGCGTAGTTATTGGGGTTTTCCATAGTGGAGAAAACGCGCCCCGGCATCCCGGCGTTAGTGGCCAGGTCAACGAATTCCAGCCGGACCTCTATGCCCGAGGCAAATTGCCAGAAACCATAAACAGCCGTAAGGAACATAACGGCGAAAATAACGGCCACAAACCTGTCCAGCATTGCGCGGGAGGTAATACTGAACTGGATAAGGACACAAACCGCTATGCCGGAAAACAAAAAAGACCCGATCCGCAGGCTGTCGCCCAAGTCATGGCTTACGGCGAGACTAAGGGCGGAAAGCGCCGCGAACACAACCAACGCGGGCGGAATCTCGCGCAGCAGGCTGCCGTTAGTGCCGGGACAGGCGCGGCGCTTGCCGGCGGCGATAAGCGCCGCGAAATAGACGGCCAGGAGGCCGGCGCCCAGCACAGTAACCTGATTGCGCCAGTACTGCCCGGGTACAAGGAACGTAACAGAGAGGAACAAAAGGAACAGATTTTCAAACCTGCCGATAAAGGAGGCGTTTAAAGCCGTGAGGAACCCGCTGGATTCAAAAAGCGGCGGGCAAAGCGCCGTTAGGCGGCCCAGCCGCTTAGGCAGGCCGTAGAGCAGGCTGAACACACGGCTGCCGCCGGCGTAAGAGCGGCCGCTGTCCACGCAAAAGATACTCCGCCAGGCCCGGACTATGACGCTATGGGCGGCGAAGCCCGCGAGCGCCGCCGTGATTTTTGCAGCACGGCTGTACTCATAGAAGCTGATTAACGTGGAATAAAGCCCGGTCAGGAAACGCAAGAAAACGCTGCCAGTCATAATAGCACCTTATTTCTTCTGAATATCGGAAATATACATGTAAATCTTCGCCTTGCCGGCCCGCACTGTCAGGCCGTGGCCTATGGCGTATTTTTGGCCGTTTATCATTATGCCGTTTTCAAAGAACTGCCCCTTTACCTCGGAGGTAAGCTCAAGGAACGCGTAGCCTTCCTTAAAGGACTTTACTATCTGCCCTTGGTCGTTTTGGGCGAAGGTATAGCCCGGACCCACCGTGATATTTGTTACCCGCCCCAGGTCAACGCCCTTGCTCTCGTCCTCCACGCGGTCCTCCATCTGCACCGCCTCCGCCACAAAATCGTATGTGGACTCGGTTACAAAACTTATGGAGGCGCTGTCCGCGCTTACCGTTATACCCGTGGAGGATGGCCGCGCCGCGCGCAGAATGAGAAACGCCGCCAGCGCCAGTACCGCCAGCAGTATAAACAGGTCTATGACATTTATTTTGCCGAAAATTTTTCCTTCCTTATCAATGAGCATTGCCAGCCTTCCCTTCTTTACTTGATAATAGACTCCTATACAGTTCATAAGTTTCCTTAGCCGTAATTTCGATATTATAAAACTTTTTGGCGGCGTCCAGGGCGTTTTTCGCGAGTTTGCTTAAATACTGGGGGTCTGACATCATGCGGTATATAATGGACGCCATGGCGAACGTGTCGCCGTATTCCGCCAGTTTGCCGCAGTTTGCCCTATTTACCAAGTCTTTATTGCCTTCGCACCGGGTCGCCGCTATGGCCAGGCCGTAAGACATTGCCTCCAATATGGCGAAGCTTTGCACCTCGGTTTTGGAGGAATTAATGAAGATTTTAGAAATCTGCAAAATTCTGCCCACATCTTCGCGGTAACCCGTAAAAATTACATAACTTGTCATATTATGGTCGGTGGAGTACTTCTTTAATTCGTCGAACATCTCACCGTCGCCCACAACAATCAGCTTAAAGGGCCTGGGAGTCATTGAACGCAAAACCCGGACGGATTCCAGCAAAAAAATCGGGCCTTTTTCCTCTGAGAACCTCATGACCGAAACCAAGGCGCATTCCTCCGGCGAAAGGCCCAGTTCCGCGCGCAGGGCGGCCTTGTCCCGGGCAAGCTCGGATTCGTTGGGAACAGACGGGATATTAACGCCATTGGGTATGACGCGTATTTTATCCGCGGGCATCTTATTCCTTAACAGGGCGGCGCGGGCGGTTTCACAAAGGGCGATAATCGCGCTGTTACGGGGGCACATAAGGCTGTTGGCCAGTTTCCACACCGCAGTATTTTTAATCAAAAGGTGCGAGGTATAGACCGCACGCGGTTTAGGATAAAAATTTTTCGACAGAATCGCGATAAAATTCTCCCTGGGGAACTGGGCGTGGATTATGTCTATGCCCTGTTCCGAGCAATAGGCCGCTATGGCCCGCGCGGCCCGGAAATCCCACGGGCGGCGCATTACCACCTGTTTGCAGGAGGCGCCCAGGGCCGCCATTTTTTCGCGCAATGGCCCGTCCTCGTTATAGATAAAGTGCAGCTTGTCGGATTGCTTCTTCGCAAAGCGCTCCGCCATCATATGGATATATTTTTCCGAACCGCCGGAACCCGCGTGATTAATAAGGTACAAAATATTCAACGGCTGTTCACCACCGGATAATTATTTTATACTTACGAATGAATACATGTGCCAAGGATAAAACCAACGGACACTTCACCGTTAGGGCGCTGCCCCATGCGCGCGCACTTTAAGGCTTGAGAAAGGTCAAAAGATTAAGACCCCAGACCCCTTCTTAAGCGCGGCGAGCGCAGCCTTTTAATAAAAGGGACTGTTTATTTTTTTCTTAAGTTCGCGCCTATGGGACTTCGCCCCGATAGCCGAGCTTGCCCGACACTTGACCCCTTTTTTTGCGCGTCAAGTAAACGAATACATTTCCCAAACGGCCGGAACTTCAGGGTTCGCCCGCGCCCGAGTGCAAATCTCAACGTTCGTAAGTACAACGCTGTTTATTTTTTACTCAAATATTTCCTTACGTCAATCGAAACAGCCAGGATAATAATTAATCCCTTTATAATATATTGCAGGTAGGGGTTGACGCTTAAATAGCTAAGGCAGAAATTAATGGTCTGCAAAATAATGACGCCGATAACAACTCCCGGGATAGTGCCAACGCCGCCGGAAAAAGACACGCCGCCTATGACGCAGCCCGAAATAGCGTCAAGCTCGTAGTTGAGGCCCATGCCGGTATTGACTGACTGTACGCGCCCCGCCTCCAGGAAGGCGGCGCAGCCGTAAAGCACGCCCGCGATAAGGTATACGCCCATAATATTCCTGGTGACATTTACGCCGGAAACCGCCGCAGCCTCCATATTTCCGCCTATGGCGAACATATTTTTCCCCAGCGCCGTCTTATTCCAAATGACCCACATGCACGCGGCCGCGATCAGGAAATAGATAATAAGAAACGGGAGTGTAAAGCCGCCGATTTTAAAGCCGCCGTTAACCACGTTCAAGAAAGTGGGGTTAAAAGACGAAAGCGCCTGGGCGCCGCCTTTTTGACTGTCGATGTAGATACAGAGCGCGCCAAAGGCGATTAACTGTGTCCCCAGCGTAATGATAAAGGCGTGCAGGTGCAGCTTTGCCACGCCAAACCCGTTTAAGAGGCAAAAGGCCACCGCGATAGCGATGCTGAGGGCCAGCGGAACAAGCACAGGCAGGTCGGACTCAATATTGGGGTACATGCGCGAGGTGTAAGTGACCGATTGGACCAGGGACGCCGTTACAGCAGCGCAGCAGCCGAGAATACGTCCGGCCGACAAGTCCGTACCCGCCAGCACAATCATACCCGCAAGCCCCAGCGCCAGAATGCCGCGGGTTGACGCTTGGGTCAGAATTTTTGTAAAATTGGTAAGAGACAGGAACGCAGGGTTGATGATGATAACCACAACAATCATAAGCCCCAAAATGATATATAGGGAATAGTTCAATAAAAAATCCGTCCACAAACGGCGATCCGTCTGCGGGCGAGGGTCCGCCGCTTTTTTTGGGTCCAAATTCGCGTTTTCCATATCTGAGACTCCTTATCAGACATATTTCGCGGCCAGGCGCATAATTTCCTCCTGGGCGTTTTCATGCTTATTGTTCCGCAGGTCCAGTATTCCGGCCAGTTTGCCGCCGCTCATGACCAAGACGCGATCGCAGATGCCGATCAGCTCCGGCATTTCGGAAGAAACCATGACAATGCCTTTGCCGCGGCTTGTCAGCTGGATAATCAGCTGATAAATCTCGTACTTCGCACCCACGTCTATACCCCGTGTAGGCTCGTCCAGCAGCAGCACCTCCGGTTCTGTCAGCAGCCACCTGCCCAGTATGACTTTTTGCTGGTTGCCGCCCGAAAGGTAGCGGATATGGGTTCTTTGGCCGGGAGTTTTGACGCCCAGGGTCTCGATTATACGCGTGGTATCGCCGCGCATACTTTTATCGGAAAGCAGGCCCTTATTCACATAAGCCCGCAAATTTGCCAATATTGTGTTAAACTGTACGCTTTGGAGCGGGAAAATTCCGGTAGCCCGGCGCTCCTCGGTTAAAAGCGCGAAACCGTTCTTAATGGACTCCTCCGAGTTCCGGTTCTCCACTTTCCTGCCGTGGAGATAAATCTCCCCGCTTTCGCGCGCGGCGACGCCGAAAATATTCTCCAAGAGTTCTGTCCGCCGGGAACCCACAAGGCCCGCCACACCGAGTATCTCGCCTTTTCGGAGCGAAAACGAAACGTTCTCGCAAGTGGGCTTGTACTTTCCCGTTATGTTCTTAACCTCCAGAAGCGTTTCGCCCGGAGTATTGGTGTTGGGCGGGAATTGGCGCGTCAAATCGCGGCCTACCATGAGCCTGATAATTTCGTCGGTTGTAAGTTCCGACGCTTTTTTCGCCGCCACACGCTGGCCGTCCCGCATAATTGTCACTTCGTCGGATATTTGAAGTATTTCGTTTATTTTATGCGAAATATAAATAATACCGACGCCCCTTGCGCGCAATTTGCCAATAATATTAAAAAGATGCCGGACTTCCTCGTTGGTAAGGGATGAGGTGGGTTCGTCCAGCACAAGTATTTTCGCGTTATAAGAAACGGCTTTCGCGATTTCCACCATTTGCCGCTGTGATACGGACAAGCTGCCGATGATTACGCGGGGGTCTATCTTGATTTCCAGTTCCTCGAAAACCCTTTTTGTATCGTCGTACATCTTTTTATGGCTGATAAAGCCGTATTTTTTCGGGAACCTGCCCAGCCAGACATTTTCCATGACACTTCTGCGCAGGACCTGGTTTAATTCCTGGTGCACCATTGCGATGCCGTTATCCAGCGCCCGCCTTGGGTTTTCGAACCGGACGGGACGGCCTTCCATACGGATTTCCCCGCTGTCCTCCGAATACACGCCGAAGAGACATTTCATCAGCGTGCTTTTACCCGCGCCGTTTTCACCCATCAGCGAATGGACCGTGCCTTTTCTTAACGTGAGCCGGACCCGGTCCAGCGCTTTTACGCCGGGAAACTGCTTTTCAATGTCAATCATCTCTAAAACAATATCGCTGTCCGCATTTACCCCCATAAGATACGTTATCCTTTCTCAGGCGTTCTCACATTAAGCGAAGGCGCCGCTTTAAATCAACACATCCGGCTGGTCATTCTGTTTCGCCGGGCCACCCTGCGGGTCCAGCGCAATCGCCGTTGGGGATTACGCCGCATATTTCTCAGTTCACATCTGCTTTTTAAAGGACTAAGGGCTTATCCCTGAATAAAGCAGAATGGCTTAAATACTGGATTTACTAAAATGCAAAAATAGCGCAAAATTAGTATTCTTGCCTATTAAGGGATAGGCTCTAATTTTTTATAAGAATATAATACATCATGCATTACAAACATGTCAATAGCATTATAGCAACTAGACCGTGTCTATTCACTCTGAATAGACACCCGTGGTGGGGGACTATTTGTTGAGCCATACTGCAAAACATAAAAAAGAGCGCCGGCCCTTGTGCCCCACACTTTACTAATTGTGAATTTATTTTGTATTAAGAAATTCGTGCTGCGAGTACTGCAATTTACACGGAATAATAATTTTTTTAATTTCCGGCTTTTTCTTTTCGGCGTTCTTGTTTGAATCGTAATTTTCTTCAATACGAAACAGCATTTGCTTGGCAGCGAGATAACCGATTTCGCGGGTAGGCACAATGATTCGCGGGAAAGGTTTCAGCAAATAGTAATCCTCGGGTGATTCGCTCGCGCACACAATATCACATCCATTAGGTATCACAAATTCAGCTTTTTCCGAGTTATAAAAAGCACTTCGGTATATTCCGGAGTTAATAAAACACAACGCCATACAGCCCTTTGCCATTATTTGTTCGACTGAGGAATATATATCTGAAATGCGAGTGAAATAAACACACATTGATTCGTCGAAAGAGAGATTGTGCGCGTTAAGCGCGTCGCGGTACGCACGTATTTGTTCTTGAACTGAATTAAGAATGGCCGGTCCTATAAACAATCCAATTTTTTGGTGACCTCGCTGCTTAAAATAGCCAACCATTTCAAAAAAAGCGTCTGAAAATGTATGTGTTATGCAGTCAACCATTGCAGGATAATGGACATCAACGACAACACAAGGACAATCTTCGGGTAATTCATCTTGCAATTCTTTCGAATTGCCGCAAAGGCTGAATAGAATAATACCGTCAACAATGCCATTGCTTAACGTGTTGATTAAATCACGTTCTGTATTTAAGTTTAAATTAGAGCCGCCGATTAGAATACGGTATCCTTCCTCCATTAGTGCAGCCGCGCAGGATTCCAAAACATTCGAATAAAAAGGAATAGTAATATACGGCGTTATGAAGCCTACTATTTTATTTCTGCCCAAGCGGAGTCTCCGCGCTATGGGATTTGGTGAATAATGAAGTTCGGACATTGCTTGCTCAACGCGTGTACGGGTTTCAAGTTTTACTTTTTTTGCACCGTTAATCACATAAGAAACAGTAGCGGCAGAAACGCCTGCTCTGTCTGCAACGTCTTTTATGGAATAACTCATATATGACCCCCCCCCCCCCTATTTTTAAAAATGGTCACCTATAAACCTTAACGGTTTTTTATAGGTGACCTAATCTCCTATTTCTTTACAATCCAATATGCGGATTCAGTCTTATGCGAACAATTTCCCCATCATTCGCATACAATTCGTAATTGGACTGGTCGCCGTTCCTGCAAAAATCCGCAACCCATTTTCCGTCTTCAAAATGCCCTTCCTCGACCGTAAGAAAATTAAGCTGCGTAGCCTGTCTGCACTTCAACTGTATATACGGAATTTCGTTATCAGGGTCTGGCCGGCGCAGAAAATCAAGACCGACATTGTCGCCGGACAAGTAAAATTCATGTTCATCTGTTTGAACCAAAATACCTCGCCCTCTACTTGGATTTCCCTTTCCGAACATGCGTTTTATATCAAAATTAGCAGTTATGTGATAACCTGGTGTTTCGATATGTTTTTTTACGGTAAATTCCTCTTGTATAAGAGGATATATCCGTTCGGTACCGTGATATTTTATTAGTAACGGAGCAATGCTATTGACAATCTTAAACGAAACCGCCGCTTCTTTGGATTCGTCGTTAATTTCCCCATCGTCATTTAACGCGCTTTCGGCTCCGAAACAGCATATGCCGATGGCTCTGTGTTCTGCGGCAGCCCTTATGATGTTTATTGCGGACGACGTACCCCAAAAGCCGCTCTCGGGAATAAAAAGCGGATTATCCGCTCTTGAGTAAGCTCGGCAAAAATGTTCATATTCATCTCTGCCGGGATTGTAGATATCAGGGCAAAGTAAGTCTATTGCAGGGGCTCCCGCTTTCCATATATCTAAAACTCTCACAACAGGTCCGCCCGAATTATATGACAACCCGGCCTCATCTATAGAATCCCCTAGCATGGCGTTTGCAAACATGGTAATATCCATAATTTCTTTTCCGGCAGAAGCAATACAGTTTGTATATACCGCGTGATGCCATGCGGTAAAAACTTCGTGCGCATATCTGCCGAACTGTCCGCGCCAACTGCTGTCCTTTTTTGACGCCCCACTGTTTTTAATTTCAATATCGCGCAGCACTTCAGGAACCGGCTTTTCGTAATCTCGCTGCGCAATGTTTGAATAATCCCTGTCTGTACCGCCAAGCCCTGTTTCGTTTTCGACCTGAACAGCCAACACCGTGCCGTAATCTTGGTCCTCCTCTTTAATACATTTAATTAATTCAACGAAAGCCCGTTTATCCGCAGTCAGTGTCGCTTCGCAATGCGGCGACATTGAGGGCACAGGCGCACCGTCCGCTCCAACGGCCAGTCGGTATTTCTTAGGATTTGTCTTTACATATTCCGGTACATAGTTAGGGTGACCGTTTTTATTGGTCGCAAACCAAAGTATTACAAGTTTCAAATCGGCGTCCCTGACTTGTTGGATCAACTGCCGGATATGCGAAACATCATAAACTCCCTCCTGAGGCTCCAACCAATACCAGTATACGGGAGCTTCCAAAACATTCCCGCCGAATTTTTTAACAGCGCGAATGGCTTTTTCGATTAAAGGAGAACCTGTAGAAGAATTGTGGCATTGCAGTCCTGTTACAAATATTGGGTCTCCGTGCTTGTTTAAAAAAAATTTGTTTTCCATATTATTATGGTACACATATCCCTGTGATTTGAATGGGGACATGTGTACCAACCTCCTTTTTGGTGTTTTGTCATACCGTAGAACATTTTCCTGCTGCCAATATCATGTCAAAAGTGAAAGCGGCATATTTAAACGTCCGTCAGTATTATTTAAGAGAGGCTCTATATTCCGCAAAAGCCTTTAGCTGCCCCTCAAGAGCATTAATGATTTTGTCAATTCCCGCGTCTTTATATCGGATTTTTAATTTTTCCAAATCCTCGACCGGGTCTGCTGAAATACCTGCTTCCAGCGGTGCTTGGTATTGAGTCTGCACCTGTTGCATAGCGGCAAGTTCAGCGGATATAGCAGACGTATCTAACTGAAACCCGTTTAACGGGTCAACACGTGCCGTCGCCAATACAAACCCGTCATATACCTCGTCAAAACGAGACCAACGGTTTGCTTGTTTTCTTGTTAAGTTTTCATCCCCCCAAAATGTCCAGTAGGTATACAGATTTTCTTGGGCAATATCCTGTGTATCAATTTCTCCCGCTTCAGTCAAGTTGTAATTGGCGCCTTTTACGCCATAAAACATTAAATCGTAATAGTCTCTATTTGTTCTTACTTTCTCAAAGAATTTCAAACACAACTCAGGATACTTGGACTTAGCGCCAATGACAACGCTTGTTTGACCAGATCTGCTTTTATAATTCACAGCTCCGAACATATACATTTCTATATTCCAGTCCGGGTGCGTCTCTTCAAAAGTCTGCCCCCAATACCACAGATCGCGCGCGTCCGTGCCTATAGAACCTGCCGCGGTTCCGGCACGCATCATATCTGTGGCGTTTAATTGTCCCGACAGAATGTCTTTATTTACTAATCCTTCATCGTACCATTGTTTCATTTTGGTGATAACTTCTAAATAGACCGGATCATCCAGAAGTGAAACAACGCTTGTCAAATCGTTTGACTGTGTAGTTACTAACCCGTAAACGGCTAATCCGCCACCGACATCTTGCGCATCAATACCAACGTAATCATGGTTTTTTGCGTAGGTATATTTACGCGCAGGGGAAGCAATAAGACCGCTCATGCCCGGTTCATTCGGAAGAACAGCTCTCAAAAAGTCCGCAACGTCGTCCAGACTTTTTATTTCAGCCACATTATACTTAGTGCGCAAATCATCGCGGTATATAAAACCGCTTATTGTACTGTAATCTCGAGTGGTCTGCGGGATGCAGTACAATTTTCCATCAATCATCGAACCGTCCCAGTCGTCCTTAGGAATAGCTGCGTACAAGGCGGGGGTAACTGTCTTTACCATATCGGTAATTTCTAAAAAGGCATTAGCTCGGGCGTTTGCCGCGTGATTCATCCAATTCCCCGACAGATACATATCGTACTCCCCTGTCGTCAACGCCAAGTTGTATTGGTTCATTACATCGGCGGACGGTAACGTCACCAGCCTAACGGTTATGCCTAAATCCCTTTTTGTCATTTCGTCAAGCTTTTCATAGAAAAGCTCTGAATTACTCGGCACATTTCCCAAAACGGCCATTGTCAGTTCGGGAACCTTGTCGCTGCCGCCATTTTCTTCTTCGTTTGCCCCGCACGAAGTTATAGAAAACGTCACAACTGCAATTAGTAACACGACAAAGGTTCGCTTAAATAAATTTTTCATTTTAACCCTCCCTATGGATTTTATTTTCTGGCGTGTTTCAAATGGTATAGACATATATTATTCCAGCGGACACACATTTCCGTGTGAATTCAGGTTCCCAAGACGTTCATAGAAATAAATACGCCCGCTGATTCGCCCTAAAGATGGAACACGCCTATTTGAGGGATTGTTACACAAAATCGCAGTCATACATGCTCTTTAATGTAAATCAACCCTTTACACTGCCTATAGTTAAGCCTTCCACAAAATATTTTTGCGCAAAAGGGTAAAACAACACCACCGGTCCCGTTGTTATCAATGCCATCGCAAGTTTCACCGTTTCTTTGGGAAGCGATTGTGTACCTGTGGTAATGCCAGACTGTCTGGCTTGCTGTTCAAAATATTGCGCGTTTTGCATTATGTTATATAAAACGTATTGCAACGTATACTTTTCAGGTTGTGTAATGAAAACGGAGGACAGATACCAGTTATTCCAGTGCCCAAGTGCCGTAAACAAGGCAATTGTTGCCAAGCAGGGCTTCGCAAGTGGCAGTATAATTTTCCAGTATATATAGAATTCTTTGGCTCCGTCTATCCTCGCAGACTCAACTAATGAATCGGGTATGGCTTTTAGAAAGTTCTTCACCAAAAATATATTAAAGGGCGCTAAAAGCGTTGGTACAATTAAAACCCAGAATGAGTTTTTCAAGTGGAGGTACTGGGTAATAACCATATACCAAGGAACAATACCTCCACTGAACAAAGTCGTAAAATAAATGAAAAACGATACTTTATCGCGGTATATAAAATCGCTCCGTGATAAAACATAACCCGTAAGCGAAGTAAGGAACAATGTTAATCCCGTACCGATTACAGTCACCTCTATCGTAATCGTATAAGAGCGAATTAATTGATTCGAATATACTAACAACGCCTTATACGCGTCTAAACTAAACTGCCTCGGTAATATGCTGTAACCATATTTCAAAACCTCTTGCTCATTACTGAGAGACCCAGACAACATCATAATAAATGGAATAACGCATATTGCTGCAAAAAACAGCAGAACAAAATAGCCAATCGCAATAAAAACTTTCATTGATAGCGACCACCTTGTTCGTTTTGCAGAACGCTTGGCATTTTTCACATTCGCAGCCACAAACGACCCCTCCTTGCACTTTTCCAAAAACTAAAATAATGAATAGTCCGGTTCTATGGTCTTTACAATTTTATTGACTAAAAGAACAGTCACAAAGCCCACAGTTGACTGATAGAGCCCTGCAGCTGTTCCAAGCCCTAAATCAAAGTTTACAGTTAAACTGCGATACACGTATGTATCAATTATATCAGCTGTGTTATAAAGCAGGCCGTTCTTGCCTATCAGCTGATAAAACATATCAAATTGTCCGCGGACTATCGAACCCAAACTGAAAAGCAGCAATATTACAATGGTTGGCCGTATAGACGGCAACGTTATATGCCAAATGCGTTGAAGCACACTCGCGCCATCTAAATCGGCCGCTTCAAACATAGCTTTATCAATACCTACAAGAGTCGCCAGATAAACAACTGTCCCATACCCCAGGCCTTTCCAAACATTAACAAAATTCAAAATATACTTCCAAACTTCCGGCGTTGTATAGATATTGACCGGGTCTCCACCGAATTCTTTAATAATCGAGTTTAAAACACCTACATCATAACTGCAAAAATTATAGACGAATAGACCAACGATAACAAATGATATAAAGTGCGGAAGAAACATGCATGATTGCAATGCCTTTTTAAATATCTTTCCAGGCAGTTCAAATATAATTATGGCTACAATAACCTGAAAACTCGTGCCAATAAGAATAAAACTTAAGTTGTACAGTACTGTGTTGCGCGTAAGCAACCAAATGATAGAATCTTTTCCCCCTGAAAACAGAAATTCAAAATTTTTAAGTCCTGTAAACGGACTATTAAAAAGTCCTTTTGCGAAGTCATAACGCGTAAAAGCATAATAAATGCCGGCCATGGGCAGGTAAGAAAATACGATAAAAAAGACTATACACGGCAGAAGCATAATCCAATATTCTTTATAGGATAATACCTTTTTGAAACTATTGCTTAAATTTACTTTTTTACCCATGCTTTTACCTAACCTTTCTTTGCGGTTTGGTTAATGAGCAACGTTGACTATCCCGTAGGAAAATTGATGCAGGAATTGCCTATTTGCACCCTAACGCCGTTAGTATACTTGCTTGCTGTCAATAAAAGTCAGCGAAATGTCGCTGTGTGCAGGAGCATAATAATTTCCTGAAAACTAAGGATTTCCGCCCCTATGGTCATATACGTAGTATCAATGAGTAACAACTTGCAGTTACCTAAGGCGTGTTTGAAAATTCCTTAAAGCGAGAAACTTCGAATGAAACCGCTATAATTTCGCGCTGGAATCCAGTTTTCAAACACGTCCTAACAACAAAAAACGCAAACAATTTCTCGCCGTATTGGATGATATAGGTATCGGAAAACAATTTCTAGTACCGATAAGGTTCATCATCCGGAAATCTTATAATGTTAAACTTACTCACAAGCGTCCTCCCTTATAATAAAAACAGCAACCTGATTTATTCGATTAACCAAGGCTATATGTAATCTCTGGCAATATACTAAAGGCACACAAATAAACAAGAATCTTAGCATCACAATACAGGACTTAAAAAATTCGTACTTGACAAAAAATAAATTTAATCGATTAACTTAATATTTAATATTATACGCTATCAGAAAAAGCATGTCAATACTATTATTCAAGAGAAGCACGTCCAATTTTTACCGAATATTGATTTGTTGGGTTGATTTCAAGCCTTAATCAAAGCTATACGTAACCTCTGGCAATATACTAAAGGCACACAAATAAACAAGAATCTTAGCATCACAATACAGGACTTAAAAAAAATTCGTACTTGACAAAAAATAAATTTAATCGATTAACTTAATATT
>JAISYE010000022.1 GCA_031297485.1 Clostridiales bacterium | reverse complement strand
CCGTCCGCAGTAATTTCAGTCAGCCATAGCGGTCTTGACGTCTTGAACAGCTTCGTCCAATATGGTTTTGGTGTCGCCGTCCTTGTAGATTACACGCTCCAAAGCCTCGCTGAAAGCAGCGGCCGCCGGGTTGCCAATGGACGCGCGCAGACCTACGGGCTGTACAGAGGTCGGCAGTTGGTCAATTATTCCCATGTTCTGCTCGCCAATTATCGCTTTCACTTCCTCCAGCTGGCTGTCAATGGTTGGCAAAGTAGCTGTATTCTGCGCGCGCAGGGCTGTACACTCCGCGCCGGTAAGAGCCTTTAAAACTTCCCAGGCGGCTTCGGGATTTTTGCACCGGCTGCTTATGGCATAGCCCGAGGCGCATAAGTACGATTCATGGTTGCCCGGTACTATGGCTGTGCCGTAGTTGACTCCGGAACTCTCCATGCTGGACTTGGCCCAGCTGCCATTAAGCGTCATAGCCAGCGTACCGTTAATAAGCATCGCGCTGGCGTCGCCAAAAGCCTCAAAGTCAGCGGCATTGGGGGATATGCGGTCGTCGCCGCTGCTGTAACCCGCGTATCGTTCAATGGCAGCTACCATTTCCGCGCTGTTAAGGTAGCCCTCAACCTCAGTTTCATCCGGACTGATAATATCCAGACCATTGGACTGCATATATGTCAAAGGCGCATAGGTCCAAGTCTGCGCGTTGAATCCAAAAGATTCATAAGTGCCGTCCGCGTTTTTAACTGTCAGTTTTTCCGCGGCTTCTTCCAAGTCGCTCCAAGTCCAGTCACTGGTTGGGTATTCCACATTGTTCCTGTCAAAAACATCCCTGTTGTACCAAAGGCAGATGGGGCTGTACTCACGCACGATATAATATTGGCTGCCCTGTATCTGACCCATTTCCAGTATGGATTTGTTCATGTCCTTCAACCAGTCGCTGTCGGCGGCCATCAGGCTGTCCATGGGGGATGCGAGGCCGGTTTCAATCCACTTGAAGAAATCGCCTTCGCCCGAGGCGAATAAATCATAGCCCTCGCCCGAGGAGAAAGAAGTGGTCAGGCGGTCGCCGTAACCGTCGCCGGGCACCACGTCATAAACTATCTCAATGGCGTCGTTTTCGGCGTTAAACTTGTCCACCATGGTTTTTTCAGCGTCGTTCTCCGCAATTTCGCCCCAACGGGTCACGGTAATTTTAATCTTTTCGCCGCCGGTTTCCGAAGCGGATGTGGTTGGCGTTTCCACAGGGACGCCGCACGCGGTCAGCAGACAACATGACAGAATGGCGCTTAGAATAAGCGCGGATACTTTTTTCATAACATTAACCTCCTAAAATATTGTTGCTTAAATATCCGCAAAAACGTTTTTGGGGCGACGTATGCACCCCTCGGACGCTTCCCGGCGTTTAAAGGGGAAGCGTACTTTCAGGGCGCGATTGCCGGGGAGCCTTGCTGCTGCCGCGTACAGCCAAGTGATGGGGGATAATTTTATGCGCGCCTTCTTCACCGTTCATGATTTGATGCAGCATTTTAGCCGCTTCGTAGCCGATGCGCCGCATGTCCTGCACAACTGTGGAGAGACTGGGCGAAATATACTCGGTAATGGCTAATCCGTCAAAGCCAGTCACGGAAAAATCTTCCGGCACGCGATACCCCGCATCCTTAACAGCAGCCATGACCCCCAAGGCCATAATATCACTGAAACAGCAGAAGGCGGTGCATAAGTCTTGTTCCGGCGCAGCGGCCAAATACGCGCGTATTTCCTTGTAAGCGAGCTGTTCAGCAAAATCGGCGTAAATTATATGCTTGGGCTTCTGCAGCCCCTGCCGCGCAAAGGCTTCACAAACGCCTGCCATACGCTCCAGGTTGACGGCGGCGTTCTTTTTGCCGCCAACTATCATAATATTTTGGTGGCCCAGTTTAAACAAGTGGTTTACCATTTGTTTAGCCGCTAAAATATTGTCAATAGATACCCAGCCAAGACAGCGCCCTTTAAGGGACACGTCCACAGCCACGCAGGGAACGCGGGTGTCCAGCAGTTCGGACAGGTAAGCGTCGTCGGTCGTTATACCGCTGAGAATAGTCCCGGATATACTATGTTCCTTGCAAAACTGCGTATAGGACTTTCTGTGCTGTTCAGCCGAATCGGTGGCATATACCGCGATTTCAAGCCTGTTTGCCAGCGTGTAACTAAAAACACCCTGTAACAGAAGGTAAATTATATTGTCTTTTTGATCGACATCCAAAAGACCGGATATAATTAAGGCGATATTTGGCGGCTTTTTCGCTGAAAGGCTGCGCGCGCTCACATTAGGCACATACCCCAATTCCTCGGCTATTTTCAAAATCCTCTCCTTGGTTTCGGAGCGTATATCGTCATAGCCGTTAAAAGCGCGCGAAACAGTGCCTATTGTAACGCCGGCATATCTGGCCACGTCACGTATACTTGCGGGCATACGGCTCACCTTTCCAAAAACGTTTTTGTCAATTGCAAAATCAGTATAACATTCATTATTGCAAAAGTATAGTGTAAATTCTTACAAAATTTTAAATTTTTTTTGTGGATTATGACAGTCATGTTTTGTCTTAAAGGGTGAATCCTGTATTAAAAGCACTGTCCCTGATGTACAAAAATGGGATTAGGCCACGCGGGCGAACACAGTTCGCCCCTACAGAAAAGTACCGCACCCGCCGCCCTTAAGAAGGGGTCTGCGTCGAGCAAGCTCGACTATCGGGGATGAAATCCCCCGCGGGGTGGGGGGCCAACGAACAAACCATCGTTAGGCCCCTAACTGTGAACTGTCCGTTGGTCTTAATCTTTTGACCTTACCCAAGCGTTAAAAAACCTCAAATACCCTAAACCCAGTGTCCAGGGCGCCGGCGCGCCGCAGGCGCTCCAACCCCAGCTGGCAGATATCTTTAAAGCCCGCTTTAAAGGCTTCGGAGTGCTCCGGGCATTTTTCCGGCGCCTGAACCAGAATGAACCTCCGGCAGCCGCCGTCCTCGGCGTTGAGCCGCATAACGGCGTGACCGGTAGTAGCCGAGCCGGAGAAAAAGTCGAGTATTATAGCCTCTTTGTCAAAATTGCAAGTAGTCTTAATTATTTTAGTAATAAGCGACAGGGGCTTCGCGAAACTAAAGCACTTGTCCAGCCCAAGAGCCGCCAGCTCACGGGCGGCGCGCTCGTTAGTGTCCACGCCTGTGTCCCTGTTAAACTCCAAATCCCAATAATCGGGCTTTAACCCGACGAAGAGGTTGTTGGGCGGTTTGTATACTTGCCCTGGCGGACGCTGGAACCGTATGGAAAAGCTCTCCGTCTTTACCAGGAAACGCGTGCCGCTTTTTATCTCAGCGTCAACCGTCGCCTGCCGCCATTTAAACGCTCCTATAAGCCTGACAGAGTTGGCGTTGCGCCCTTCCCGCACAATAATGCCGTTTTCTACCTCAACCCTGCCGTATGTGCCACTGTTAATAATTCCTTCCTTTATATACGCGAAATCTATGGCGCCCGGGGGAAACTCCAGCGCGCGCGCGGCATTGCCCGTGTTAAGCAGCGGCGCGTCGCCGTTGTCGGCAAAAGCGCCGAAAAACTTTTCAACGCTTGCCGCCTTCTCAAAGCACAGTACGTACTCGGCGGTTCTGCGGCACTTGCGTGAAAGTGACGGCGGCGTCGCGGTCTTTGTCCAAATAAATTGCGCCGCAAAGTTTTCCTCACCAAATACCTCGTCGCACATCTTTTTTAAATTCGCCTGCTCGTTATCATCAATTGATATAAAAATAGCGCCGTTTTCAGCAAGCAGTTCCCTTGCCAGTATCAGCCTGGGGAACATCATGCTGCACCATCGGGCATGGGTCCTGCTGTCCGCGTACAGCATGGGCCTGCCTGTGTTATAGGGCGGGTCTATGTATATCAGGCGCACCTTGCCAAGAAACTCCTCTCGCAATAATTTAAGCGCGTCAATACTGTCGCCCTTAATGTAAATATTACCCGTGTCCGGCCAATTTTCGCTTTCCTCCATACATGGCCGCAGCTTCGCCGAAATAGGCGAAGCTGCTTCCAATTTTGCCGCTGTTTTTCCGGGCCACGTAAACTCGTAGCGCTCATCCGAAGCCCCGGCAGAGCACGGCATATTAATACTGATTCTTTCACACACTGATGAAATATGACCTCATGTTGGCCACATTGGTGGGATGCGGGTCAAAATACACGTTGGTTTTTCCCCATACCACAAACACTGTTACGTTAGGCACATACATCCCCCCGCCGCCATATACATCAGAGCCCCACCATGAGTAAGTGTAATTCTGGTTGCAGTAAAAGACCTTTTTATTGGCTTCGGTTGCGGCCTGGGCAATGTATTCAACATACTTGCGGTCGTAATCCGAGAGTGATGTGTCCAGGTACACAAAAATAAATTTTTCGTTATTATCATACTTTAACTGGGACGTTGAAATATCTATGCGTTCCCAAGTATTGGGTATTCCATACTCATTAACCGACAGCGCCGGGCTTGCCGTGGGGGTTGGCGTGCCGGTGGGAATAGGTGTCGGCGTTGGGCTGGGCGCTGTATTGACCGGCTGCTGCAGCCGCTTGAACATTTCCGTAATATCCCCCGCGGCGGGCAAAGGCGTATAAAGTTCCACCTTGCCGTCAGCGTGATGCAGGAACAGCTTTGTTACCCCGTTGGCATCATTTGGAGTATGTTCCCATATCCATTTAAGCTGGGCAATATTCTCGTACCGCACGGAGGACTCATCCACGCCTACTATCTGGAAGGTCACGTCAGCAGCTTGTCCGGCTTCCTTTATCTTGGCCACGTCGTTCCCGGATTCCGGGTTCATGCTGTTGTAATACACAAGCACAAATTTGTTCTTGAAATCATGCATGTCCTGCGCGCGTCTGCCGGAGACTTCCTGAAAATACTTTGTCGTGACGAACGCCGGCGGTACCGCTGGTGTGGGCGTAGCCACAGGCTGCGTGGGCGCCGCGGGTGTTTCGGGCACCGGCGCGGCCGCTTCCGTGGGAGTCGGTGTGGGCGCGGGCGTCTCAATTATAGGCGGGGTTACGAAAATAGTGCGCGTATCCGGCGTCCAAATCAACTCCGCGCCAAGGCCGTAACCTATAGCGTCGTGAGACACCATTAATGAGTCGGGGTAAGCTTCCGGCCTAAAGGGCGCGGCCTCCAGCTTCTTTGTTTGGATTGTGGCATACGCGCTTCCGTCGCTGGTCAGCTTTCCATAGATTAAATAATCGCTGCCTTCTATTAAAATGCTGTACCTGTTGCCAATTGTCACGGTTGTTTTTTTCTGCGCGTCGTCGTAGTCCCATGTCGCGCCTACGTACATCGCGATGTCATTAAACGGAACAATAAGCGCCGGGCCTGCAAAATGCGGCGGTGTCGGCGATTCGAGCATGGACCCTCCCACAAACAGCATTATGGGGTCCTCCTCACCCTCCGCCGCGGCTATACGGCCATTTGCCGTTAAGGCCGTCACGATTACTATGGCCGACAGTATGGCGCAAAAAAACTTCCTGCTGCGTTTCATTACACTTGTTTCCTCCTTCATTCTTCATTAATTAGCGCTGAACTTTGGTATTTCGCGAATAGTCGGGCGAAACCCGACTATTACTGTCATTTAATATATCACAGCGGCAATTAAATATGCAAATAAAATTCCGTGAGCCGCAAGTATGTCGCATCGTCGGGTTCTTTACTGATATATCCGCTTATAAACCACGGTAAGGAAAATGATAATTTACCGCTGCTACCGCCGGCCGGCAAATATTTATTTCCTCTATAAAAATATCAGCGGACGCGCCGCTGCCGCAAAAAATAATATTTATTCATCGGCATGAATATTTTAAACGAAAATATCAAATTTTTTGCGAATAATATTCATTTGTCGTGCATAAATATAATAAAGACAAATTTTTGTACTGGAACCGCCGTTCAAATAATGAAAAAATTTCCTTTGACAATTTACACCTTTACAATTATTATAATTCAAGTAAACTATAAGTTGATTTTTTGGTATTCTTAACGCTTTATTACTTCACAAAAAGTTTAACATGCACATTAATTTAGACAAACAGAGGTGAGGTTTATAATAGCTAAATCGTGTATCAATGGTTTTTGCCCGCCGGTATACCAATGCCAAAGGGCAAGTGCGCCGCTTCGTTTGGACGGCGATTTAACGAAACCTTTCTGGCAAAACGCGGCCTGGACGGAGGATTTTGTGGATATCGAAGGGAAGGACGCCCGCCCGGCGCCACGGTTCCGTACCCGCGCGAAAATGCTCTGGGACGATGAGGCGCTGTACATTGGGGCGGAATTATACGGCGCCGAAATTTGGGGCGGCGTTACCGAACATGACGATGTAATCTTCCGTGACAATGATTTTGAAGTGTTTATTGATGTCAATTCAAGCACGCACACCTATTGCGAGTTTGAGATGAACGTGCTTAATACCGTTTGGGACTTGCTTCTTACGAAACCGTACCGCGACGGCGGGCAGCCCATTAACAGTTTTGAGATAAAAGGGCTGGAAACAGCGGTGAAAGTTGACGGGGCCGTCAACGACCCCAAGGCCGAGAACCGCATGTGGAGCGTAGAAATTAAGATGCCCTTTACATCCCTTCGGGAACTGGGCGGAGAGCGTAAAGGCAACCCAACGCCAGGCGATTTTTGGCGTATAAATTTTTCACGCGTGCAGTGGAAAGTGGATACAGCGGATAACACGTATCAAAAACGCAAGGACGCCGAAGGGAATGTCTTGCCGGAGGATAACTGGGTATGGTCGCCCACGGGCGAAATCAATATTCACCGGCCGGAATATTGGGCGTTTGTGTTTTTCTGTGAAAACGACGGCGAGTACGCGGTGCCTGAGGATGAAAAACTCAAATGGCTGTTACGGGACGTGTATTACAGGCAGCACGCGTATTTCCGTGAAAACGGGCGGTTCGCGGACAATCTTGCGGCATTGGGTTGCGAAACACAGGGACTCAAACCGCAGACGGCGGTCCGTTCGCAGACGGCGGTCCGTTCGCAGACGGCGGTCCGTCTTTCCGCCACGGAACATTGCTTCGAGGTGTCTTGCCCGTCAAGCGGCGGTGCGGGGCGTGTGATAATTTATCACGACGGGTGGACCGGGTGTGTTAACCCCTAAGGAAAGGTTGTATTGTTAATGAAGGTATTGGCGTATGTTGACGGCGTAAAGGCCGAAATTACGGAACAAGCGGCAAAAAGCCTTACGCACATGAATTTGGCCTTCGGACATATGCGCGTGACCGGAGAATTAGAAGCCGGGCATTTACAGCTGCCCGCGCGTTTTGAACAGATACGGGCCTGGAACCCCGGCGTTAAGATCCTGCTTTCCATAGTGCCCTTCGACCCCAACGCGTTTACGGTATGCGCGGCGGACCCGGCGCTTCGGGTAAAATTCGCGGGTTCCTGCGTGGAAACCATTGCCCAATACGGCTTTGACGGCGTGGATTTCGATTGGGAGTTCCCCTGTATGCCTTCTAACGGGCACGATTGCAGCCCAGCGGACAAGCGCAATTTTACGCTCTTGTGTGAAGACGTGCGCAAGGCTATCGGTCCGAATAAACTGCTAACCATTGCGGCAGGGGCGGATCTCTACTATGTGGACGCTGTGGAGCCGGAGGAGCTTGCGCGTATACTGGACTTTGTCTGCGTAATGACTTATGACTTAAAATGCGGTTTCCACGCGCTTGCGGGGCATCACACACAGTTATATTCTTCCATGGGCGATGTTTTCCGCAATAGCTGCGACCAGGCGCTCCGGCTTTTCCACAGCAGGGGCATACCCAAGGAGAAGCTGCTGATGGGCGCGGCGTTCTATTCCCGTAAATGGGAAAATATAAAGGACAGGAATCACGGATTGCTGCAAATCAGCGAAAAAGGCGGCGGCTACGGGCCAAATTACGGCTTGCTGGCGGAACAGTACATTAACAAAAACGGATTTGTCCGCTATTGGGACGATGAAGCTAAAGCGCCATACCTATTTGACGGTTCCATATTTTTAAGTTATGACGATGAACTTTCACTCAAATACAAATGTGAGTATATAAAAGAACACGGTTATGGCGGTATCTTTTATTGGGAACATTCTTGCGACCCCAGCGGCGCGTTGCTTGCCGCCATTGCGGATAACGCACGGTAAGGGCGGCGGGAATTTCCAAACGTTTCTTAATCAGCATCGCAAACATAGACGCGGGGGTGGTTTTGTTTGAACGAAAGAGCGGTCAGCCCAAAAAAAACGTTTTTCCAGAAAATTTGGGCATACAAGGAATTGTATTTGTTTTGTCTGCCTGGGATTATTATTACATTTATTTTTCACTATATTCCATTATACGGCGTTCAAATTGCTTTTCGGAAGTATTCCGTAAAGCGGGGCTTTTGGGGCAGCGAATGGGTTGGTTTGCAGCATTTTGTACGGTTTTTTAATTCCCCCAACGCCGTGCAAATTATTACGAATACATTGATTCTCAGCCTGTATTCGCTGGCGGCATCTTTCCCGATACCCATTTTACTGGCGCTGTTTTTGAACTCTATGCGGCACAGACGCTACCGCAAAGTGATACAAACTGTCACATACGCGCCTAACTTTATTTCCATTATTGTTATGTGCGGTATGCTGATATTATTTTTATCCCCGCGCATAGGTATTATAAATAAATTACTGGAATTGTTCGGTGTGGAAGCTATAAACTTCATGGGCTTGCCCCAGGCTTGGCGGCATATCTATGTATGGTCCGGCGTGTGGCAGACAATGGGGTGGAGTTCCGTGGTATATTTTGCCGCGCTTTCAGGCGTCAGCCCCGAATACCATGAAGCCGCCGTGGTGGACGGCGCGACCAAGCTGCAGCGCATACGGTATATTGACTTCCCGTCTATATTACCGGTGGCCGTTATGCTCTTGATACTATCCTTCGGCAGCTTGCTTTCCATTGGCTTTGAGAAGGCATACGCGCTGCAAAACGATTTGAACCGCACAGTATCCGAAATTATATCCACATATACGTACAAAGTCGGTATTGTGGACAGCAATATGTCTTATTCCGCCGCCATCGGCCTCTTTAACTCGGTGGTAAACGCCGTCCTGCTGGTTACGGTGAACTGGGTGTCCGGGAAAATTTCCGGCAACGCGTTGTGGTAAGGGGGATGGGGTGGCAAAGATGAGTTTGTTTAAGAGGAAAGCCTCTGAGAATACCTTTTCGGATTTTACAGGGTCCGCAAAAAGCCGTTCCTTTGAGGATAGAGTTTATGACGCCATAGTTTTTGTCGTATTGACGCTTGTATTTCTTATTGTGGCTTATCCGCTGTATTTCATCATAATTTCCTCCATAAGCGACCCTGTCCTGGTAGCTTCGGGGCAGGTGACTTTCTGGCCCAGGGGCATTACGTTTGAAGGTTACCAGGAAGTGTTTAAAAAGGGAGAAGTTATGCGCGGGTTCTTTAACTCAGTATACTACACACTGCTTGGCGTCGGCGTCAGTTTGGTCGTCACATTGCCCACGGCTTATGCGCTGTCGCGGGACGATTTCTTCGGCAGAAAGGTAATTTCAATATTCTATGTACTTACGATGTTTGTCAGCGGCGGGCTTATCCCCACATACCTGGTCGTGCGCAGCGCGGGGTTTATCGACACGGTTTGGGCGCTGGTAATACCCGGCGCTATGGGCGTATATAACATGATGGTCGCCCGTACGTTTTTTAAGACTAATATTTCGCCCGAACTGCTGGACGCCGCCAAAATAGACGGCTGCAACGATACGTGGTTTTTCCTGCGCATTGTTCTGCCGCTCTCCGGCGCCATTATCGCGATACTGGTGCTCTGGATTGGCGTGGGGCATTGGAATTCCTATTTCAACGCGCTGCTGTATCTGAACCAGCGCGAACGTCAGCCCTTGCAGCTGGAACTTAGGTATATACTTATTCTGAATACCGACTACGTCGCCTCGCAAGGTATGAGCCTGGAGGCCATAAAGGAGCAGCGGCGCCTGGAAGCCGTTAAAGAAATGCTGAAGTACTCCCTTATTATTATTTCCAGTTTGCCTGTGCTGCTCCTGTATCCCTTTATACAGAAGCATTTTGTAAAAGGCGTAACAGTGGGTTCATTAAAGGGCTGATACTTTGTATCGGCATAGCGCGACAATGATACGGTGGGTGGGTGGGCATGACAACATACTATACTCGCGAACTCCTCGATTTGCCACATTGAAACTACCGCACTTAAGAAGGGGTCCGGGGCAGCGCCCCATAGGCGAGAACCTAAGAAAAAAATAAACAATCCCTTTTTTGGAAAAGGCTGTACACGCGTCAAAAAACGCCGCACTTAGGAAGGGGTCTGCGTCGAGCAAGCTCGGCTATCGGGGGCCAACGAACAAACCATCGTTAGGTCCCCAGCGGGGTTAGGGGCCAACGAACAAATCACCGTTAGGCCCCTAACGGTGAACTGTCCGTTGGTTTTAATCTTTTGACCTTTCCCAAGCCTTAAGTTCGCACGTATGGGGCAGCGCCCCATATGGCTGCCTGTCCGTTAGCCTTAGGCTTTCATGCTTGGCAAATGTATTCGTTTGTGAGTATATTATAAAAGGAGGATTATAATGAAAAAGAAGTTTGCGTGGCTCGCGGTTGTAATGGTCGCAATGATGTTTGTCACGTCCTGCGGAAGCAACGCTCCGGCAGGGGGGGGGGCTAACCCGCCCGCCTCGGCTGAATCCGCCGCGGAAGACAGCGACGGGCGTCAGATGGAAGGCAACATGTATCTGACCGGCCTGCCTATCGTAAAGGAGAAAGAAACCTTTACAATGCTGGTGGACGACAACGGCACACCGGAAGAAAAAGTTCTGTACCAGATTTTTGAGGAACAGACGAATGTTCATGTGGAACTGATTTTGTTCCCCTATGAAACCGCAAAAGAAAGAAAGAACATTATGATTAACAGCGGTGATTACCCTGACGCTATGGGCGGCTGGATACTTACCGACAACGACGTCATGACGATGAGTATGATTGACAAGATTATCATACCGTTGGAGGGCCTGTTTGAGAAGTATGCCCCACGCGTCATGACAGTCCTGGACATTCCGGGTGTGCGTGACACTGTAACGCTGCCGGACGGGCATATCTACACGCTGCCCTATGCTGTCGGCGAGCCGCTGGTAACGTTCCTGCCCTGGATTAACGTGAAATACCTGGAGCAGGTTGGGCTGCCTATGCCCGAGACTACGGAAGACTTCAAGAATGTGCTTATAGCGTTCCGGGATAAACTGCCCCTTGTCGAAGGCCAAAAGGTTATTCCCTTCTCCGGCAGCCCGAACAACCTGGGCTTGGGCACAATGGCGGGCTGGTTTGGTCTTAACGCCTCCAGCGCGGCCAAAAACGCGGGGTATTTTGCTATAATCGACGGTGAAATTGAAAACACTGCCATCCGCCCAGAGTATAAAGAATTTGTCAAGTATTTTGCGGACTTGTACAAAGAGGGCCTGATAGATCAGGAACTGTTTACGCAGGACGAAGCCGCGTGGAAGGCGAAGGGCATGATCGGCACAGGTTTGTACGGTGTGTCCTTTGGTTATGGCGCAGGCGATTTCGCCCCGAAAGTCACCGAAGATACAACTATACGCCAGACAGATTACGAAGCGCTGCCGGTGCTTAGAGCGCCCGGGGTTGATAAGCCGGTTTTCAGGCGCAACGGTTTCGGCGTAACCATATTCCGTACCCAGCTTGTTATTACGGACGCCGCGGAGAACCCGGAAACAATAGTGCGTTGGTGGAACAATGTGTTTGAGCTGGACAATTCCATGACGACAAATCTCGGGCCTTATGGAATCGGTATCGAGAAGCTGCCTGACGGCCAGTACCGCGAGCTGGATAAGAATGTCACCCTTCCCAGCGAAGAAGAACGCGCAAAATATGAGTGGGGCGCAATTTGGACACAGTCCCTGCCCAAATATCAGCCGCCGGAAATAAAGATACTGCCGCCGGAAGGCAAAGGACCGAATTATCCGGAGAAGGATATTGCCGACGCGCTGTACGAGCCATATCTGGAAGAAGAAGTCGTACCCGATTTCTGGATTGGTGAGGATGTGGCCGAACAGAACGCTGAACTCCAAACCGCCATTACAGATTATATCAATCAAAAAACAGCGCAGTGGGTGAGCGGTCAAGCTGATGTGGAAGCCGAGTGGGACGCTTATCTTGCGCAGCTGGATAAATTAGGCCTGCAGGAATTGATTAAGATTAAGAAGGACGCTTACGCTGGTGTAAAAGCTGCGCAGTAAAGCAGCCATGCATTGGCAGTAAAGAATAAAGGTTAAAACCTTAAAACCTTAAGACCTTGGGGCTCTGCCCCAAACCCCGCTGGGGACTTCGCCCCCAGACCCCTTCTTAAGGGCGGCTAGTGCGGCGCTTTTCTGCAGGGCCACTATGTTCGCACGCATCTACACGCGCCTTATCCTGCATAAGAACGTTGCATTTGACGCGCAAAAGATGGTGTCAAGGGGCGAGCGAAGTCCCTTGCGGGGGGTTTGGGGGCAGAGTCCCTAACGGTGAACTGTCCGTTGGTCTTAATCTTTTGACCTTAGTTCGCCCCTGCAAGCCCGTTAAAATCCAAGAAGTCCTCAATAAATTGTTTGCGGAGCAGGGAAAGCGGAATAAATTCGTTATATTTGTTCATAACCTGAATTTTGTCCGGTAAAGGCAAGGCGTACAGGTTTAAATCAGAACGTAAAATATCATGGATTACCGCTTCCAGTTCCGCGGCGCCGCCGCTGAAATATACCTCAAGATAAACACATGTGCGCCAGGGTATTTTGCTCTTAATACCCCTGCCAAGCAGGGCGAAATGCAGCGTAAATAACTGCCTGGTCCCAACCCAAGGGAACAGGGCGAATTTCCGTTCGGAAAGCGGCGTTACCATAAACTCTAAAATTCCACTGTTGCGCGCTAAATATCGAATTTCATTAAGCCGTTCCCCGCAGCTCCCGCTTAAATACGGGTACCCTTCGTCCCCCTGCATTATGCTCCGCATTTTGCGCACCAGTACAGTGTGCAGTTCCGATTCAAAATCCACGTCCCAGTCTACCACTGAAATACCTGGTACGCGCTTCACAAAAATAACCTTCGCCTTTGCGTTGACATCTAATGTTTCCCAGGTAATCCCCGCCAAAGAGAAGCGCATACCTACGGGATAGACCTTGTCCACAGTGCCTATCGACCTGTTTTCATCCTTGACCAGGTAATATTCAGGCACTATAAACACGGCATAAAAATGAAAATGATTGACAATCCTCTCACCAGCACGCCCTATGATTAAACCTGTTTCTGTTTGCTGAATGTGCTCTGTCTCAATTAAATGAACAAGAAGCTTTTTATAATCCTCCACACTTACGGCCTGAAAACAGCCCAGCGAAAGAATCTCCCGCGCAAGCGCCGCCGGACTGAGTTCGCCGTTGCTTTTCAGGTGGCTCATCGTCTGATGATACAGCAGCGAATAGGGATGCCGGTGTGGCGCGATGGGCTCAATCCACTTTTCCTTAGTGTACAGCTCAATAACCGCGATAAGACGGATAAAAGCCCAGTTGATTGGCCCCAGCACGTCCGCGGCTGTGGTTTGGACATCTTCCACAAAGGTAAAGAGCAGTTGGGGCGTCTGCCCTCGCCTTCCGCACCGCCCCAAACGCTGCGCGAAACTTGCGACGCTGGTAGGCGCGCCGATTTGAACAGCCTGTTCCAAGGACCCGATGTCAATCCCCAACTCCAATGTCACGGTAGCGCCTGTTACAATCTTGTCCTCAGAGGATTTCATTTCGTCTTCCGTTTGCTCCCGAAGCTGGGCGGACACATTCCCGTGATGAACCCTGTAAACGTCGGGCGCTTTGTTCCGCAGCGCTATTTCCCGCAGATTCGCCATTACAAATTCGGTTTCCTCACGGGAATTAGTGAAGATTATCGTTTTCTTGTCCAGCGTCATCTTGAAAAGATATTCAAAATGCGCCCGGTCTCCGGAATCGGCCTTGGTTTCGTCAGCGTCCCCCGCCTTGACAAACCGATGCACAAATAACCGGACGCTCTTCTTACCCTCGTCTGAAACCGGCGCGATACAGTCCCCGCCCGTTCCCGTGTTAAGCCAAGCCCGCGCCGCGGCTAGGTCACCCAAGGTCGCGCTTAATCCCACGCGTCTTGGGACGCGTCCGGTAAGTTTTTGCAGGCGTTCCAGCAGGCAAAGCACCTGGACCCCTCGCGCGTCCCGCATAAAATGGTGGACTTCGTCTATGATGACAAAGCGCAGGTCGGAAAACAGCTTCAAACACGCCCCGCGCTTATTGGTAAGGAGACTTTCCAGGGATTCGGGCGTGATTTGCACAATCCCCGCGGGATGCTTAATTGTGGCGTTTTTCTTGGCCGCGGAAGCGTCCCCGTGCCATTTGCACACTGGTATGTGGGATTCCAGCAGCAAGAGCTCCAAGCGTTTGAACTGGTCGTTTATCAGCGCTTTAAGCGGGCTTATATATAAAACGCCTACAGAAGCCGCGGGGTTATTGTAAAGCTCGGTAAGCACCGGCAGAAACGCCGCCTCGGTTTTGCCGGAAGCTGTGCCGGAGGACAGCAGCAGATTGGCGTCGGTATCGAAGATAACCTCGCAAGCCGCCGCCTGAATCCCGTGAAGTTCTGTCCATTGGCTGCTATAGATAAAATCTTGAATAAAGGGCGCCAGCCTGTGAAAAACATCCATATCTGTTTACACCTCAAACTCCGCGAAATCTTCTCCTAAGACTAGAGACTCCTGGCGGGCAAAGCCGCCCTTTCCCGTCTGAAAGCCGCTGCCGGCGGGACCGGAGCCTCCGGCCAAAATCTCCGTAACGCTTTTGCCGGGATTCTGATATAAAATATTGACAACCTCTATAAAATCCCTGATAATTTCCCGCGGCGTAATATGGGAATCCGCCCCAACGCGGTTGTATTCAGCGTCCAAAAAGCGTAGGATATCCTCGTGACGCAGGGTTGGAGTGTAGCCGTACAACACCGCGTGAATATCGCGCAGCTTCTCGGCAAGCACATACATCTCCTCCTGGGTAAGCATGTTTAAGCGAATAATGGGAGCCGCCAAATCCTGAACGCCTTCCGTGGAAAAATGACCGGCTGAAAGCCTGGAACGCAGCGCTTCGTAGCTGAAAAGGCCCTTGTACCTGTCTTCTACACATTGCGGCGTGCAGCCCATTAAGAACCCTATGTGTTTTGCCTTGCCCTGCAAGGCGTCGTTGTACATGGCAAGCAACTTCTCATAATTGTTTTGCCGTGTAATTGAATTGGGAATTTTAAAGATATTTACCAGTTCGTCCACCATTATAATCAGCCCGCGATAGCCCGCGCCGACCAAGAATACGGCAAAAATTTTCAAAAAGTCATACCAAGTTTCATCCGTCACGATAAAATTGATGTCAAGTGCCTCTTTGGCCTCTTTCCTGGAGGCGTATTCCCCGCGGAACCACTTGAGCACATTGGACTTTGCCTGCTGGTCGTCCGCCCGGTAGCCCTTCCAGTAAGCGAGGACCGCTCTGGCAAACTCAAACCCGTTTACCATTCCCTCCAGATTAGCGGTAACCGCGTAAACCCGCTTTTCAACCCAGGCGTTAAACGTTTCGCCCGGAGGGTATTCCTGGGCGGCGTCCGCCAAAATACCCGAAATCCATTTTTCAAGAATCAACGGAAGCGCGCCTCCGTCTGGTTTGGATTTTGTGGACATATTCCTGACCAGTTCTTTAAACGTGGCAAGCCCCTGACCCTTTGTCCCGGAAAAGCGCCGTTCCGGCGACAAGTCCGCGTCAGCCACCACAAACCCTTTCGCGGCGGCATAGTTGCGGATAGTTTGGAGCAGGAAACTTTTGCCGCTGCCGTACTTACCTACGATAAAACGAAAGGCGGCGCCTCCTTCGCCAATAATATCAATATCATGAAGAAGCGCGTCAATTTCCTGGGCACGGCCCACCGTGACATATTCCAGCCCGACCCTTGGGACCACGCCGCCCTTCAGCGCGTTGACAATTGTGCTTGCTATCCGTTTTGGAATAATATTTCCCATCAGCATCCCCACGCTTTTATCAAATTTTCTCTATATTCATCATATATGGTCAACTCGGTGTCATCAAACGCCAAAATTACATCACCGATTATGTCAACTGCTTGCCGGTTGATTCCATCGGCCAAAACCTCCAGCATAATACCGTTTGCGTCCGATAAGGCTTTAATATCCTCCTGGCGGGCCTGCAGAACAGCCGCCACCGCGTCTTTTTCCGTCTGCGTCAAAGCCGCTCTGAAGTCGCCCCAAATATTTGAAACCTGCAGGGCTGCTGGTATATCGGGCGGCGGTTCTGTGTTATTATACCTGTTAACGAATACATTTTCCAATAGGCGCGGGCGAACCGCAGGGGCGAATTGTCCGTTGGTCCGTACGCGCCCCGCATCAGCTGCCGCGTCCTCGGGAACGAGCAGCTTTTCCTGTGTGACGGCCGCTTCACGGCGTATGCGGCCAAGGCTGGCGGCGTCTACCGAAACAGGCTTTCTGGCGGCTGCGGCGCAAAATTCGGAAACAGCGGTTCTTACTGTTTCCTCTATAGGAATTCCAAAGTTTCGCAATTCGTTAATATCCAGCCTGCCAGGGTTAACAGAGAGTTTGTATTGAAAGCGAAGGGCCTCCCGCAAGCCGGCCTCCATAACCTTCATGATATAGCCGATCAGCTGCCCGCCGTTATCATTCAAAATCACTGTCTTATATACCCAGTGGTTTTGACGGCAAGTATAACTCTCGTTTTCGGAAATAACAACACGCCTGTCCTGTTGTTGTACGGCATGGTAGAACAGGGCCTTGCTGAAAGGGGTCCATGTGGATTCGTCCGCAATAGGGTAAAACACAAAATCCTCAAACCGTTTTCCTTTGGCTTTGCAAAGTTCCCGCAGCCTATTCAGGAGAAAACAAAAGCAGTCGCGTATAAGCCGGGCGGTTTTTTCGCCGTAAAAAGCCGATTTCCTGATGTCATATTTTGAAATGCCGGAAAACAGATTAAAGAGGTCGCCATCCGATTCATAACCAAACACGGTTGGGTAATACCCCTGAAGGTGATTGGCTTTGGCAAATTCCCTAAAGCCAGCCGGCGTGACCGGACCGTCCGGCAGTCCGTAATACACATGATAATCCTTGAGCCATTGCGGCACATATTTATCAAGCGCAGCGTCACAGACGCGAAAGGCCCGCCAAAACGCCATCAGCTTGTCCAAGCCGTCCATGGGGCTTGCCGCGCCAATATTGTTAAGCAGTTCATATATATATAAGAAGGCATAGGACACAGACGTGTTTTCGATGACACCGCCTTTTTCGCGGGCGACAGCCCGTCTGACTTGCGCGCGCCAGGTGAAATATGTCCGAAGCTGCTCGTAGCTCATCAGTTGATAATAAGGAAAATAGCAGGAAAAGGGAACGCGCTCCGTATAATCATCTTCAAAGTTCTTCATGAACAGCGCCTGCTGGTAAAATACTTTTGCATGTTCCGCGTGAAAGGGCGAATTATTTCTCGCGATTTGCCGCATCTCGTAAAACAGGACGCGTTTCTCATCCGCCGCGGGCGCAATAGGCTGCGGCGCGGGCGCGGCGCGGTCCGCGCGCGGCGGGATATCAATTTCGGCAAACCTGGCGTCGTCGGAAATATCGGCGGCAAGCGGCGGCTTTGCCGGGGAACGCGGTTTAACGGGTTCGCTGTTCAGCGGCTGATTATGAGCAGGAATTGGATATGGCATATAATTCTTTAAAGTATTCATATGCTCGCAGAGTACGCGTCACCTCCGTGTTTCTGGGGTTATGATATTTATACATTAGCGTATTTATACCTCACGAGTATAACTAAAAGGGCAGGCGGAATTCCTCCCGCGCGCCCTTCCACTTTACTGTGCCTGACAGGATTTGAACCTGCGGCCTACCGCTTAGGAGGCGGTCGCTCTATCCTACTGAGCTACAAGCACAAACAACCTGCCGATATATTACAACACTTTACGGCGGAACGCAAGCCCTTTTTTCAACAAGGAACCCGACGAGCAAGCCGTTGGTGTCTATTCAGAGGTCAAAACCCTAAGACCTTGGGGCTCTGCCCCAAACCCCGCTGGGGACTTCATCCCCAGACCCCTTCTCAAGGGCGGCGAGTGCGGCGCTTTTTGATCAAGCTTGCTCGACGCAGACCCCTTCTTGCGCTTCGCGCGCGCTCATCAAAGAATCCGACGAATAAGCCGCTGTTTTCGTAAAGCGAAAATTCCGAGGAAGATGCAT
>JAISYE010000021.1 GCA_031297485.1 Clostridiales bacterium | reverse complement strand
GGACCTAACGATGGTTTGTTCGTTGGCCCCCGATAGTCGAGCTTGCTCGACGCAGACCCCTTCTTAAGGGCGGCGAGAAGGCCTTGGGAAGGTCGAAACCTAAGGCTTGGGAAGGTCGAAACCTAAGGCTTGGGAAGGTCGAAACCTAAGGCTTGGGGAAGGTCAAAAACTAAGACCTTGGGGCCTAACGATGGTTTGTTCGTTGGCCCCGATAGTCGAGCTTGCTCGACGCAGGCCCCTTTTTAAGTGCGGCGAGCGCGGTGTTTTTGATGGAAGCAGCGCCTTTTTTAGGAAAAGGGATTTTTTGGGGCTTGAGTTCGCTGCTAAGGCGTGTTTGAAAATTCCTTAAAGCGCGAAATTTCTGATGAAACCGTTGCAATTTCGCGCTGGAATCCAGTTTTCAAACACGTCCTAGGGGGCAACTGTCCGTTGCCCCTTTTTACGTGTCGGAGCAGCGTTTTTTAACGCGGGGTTTATTTTTTGTTTTAATTCACCTCAGTGTGGGTCACGAAAGACTCTATTTTTTAAACACAGCCTTCTTGCTTATCAGGTAATTAAGGATAATAACAATAACGCTTGTGCCGATTTTGCAATAGGTTTCGTGCAGTTTAGCCAGGTCCACCAATACAAACAGCAGGGCGGTTTCCACAAACCACGTGAAGGCCCTGCCGCTGAAAAACGCCGCCATTTCCCTTAACAAGACGCGCGGCTCGTAGTTTTTCGACTGGAACACCCAGGCCTTGTTGGTAAAGTACGCGAACACAACCGCTATCACGGAGGCGATTGTGTTGGCGATTGTGGCCGAGCGCAGCCCCAGCGCGAAACAAACTTGGTATATGAAAAACGCCAGCGCGGTGGTTAAAAAACCGAATATTAAGTACATAAGCGTTTCCCTGCCGCCAAATTTTTTATATAGTGCCAGAAATTTATTCCATATGGCTGTCACGCGCCCCGCCTCCTATGATTTCGCTTACAATGTAAACCGGCCGGTTCTTGGTTTCGTCAAAGATGCGGCCGATATACTCGCCTATTAGGCCTAGGGTCATGAGCACAATGCCCTGGGTAAGCAGCACCACGCCGATTAGGGACGACCAGCCCGTGATAGTGGTGTCAGTAAACAGGCGCTGGTAAATTACCACGACAATGTACGCGAAACTCAGCAGCGAAATTATAAAGCCCAAGGTTGTGGCAAACCTGAGAGGCTTGTAAGAGAACGCGGCTATGCCGTCCATAGCCAGCTGCATCATTTTTTTAAGCGGGTACTTGGTTTCGCCGGCAAAACGTTTGTCGCGCGCATACTCCACAGCCGACTGCTTAAACCCCACCCAGCTTATCAGCCCGCGGATGTAGCGGTTCTTTTCTCCCAGGCTCTTCATAGCGTTGCAGACCTTTCTGTCTATAAGCCTAAAGTCGCCCGCGTCAACGGGAATGTCAAAGCCTGTCATTTTCTTCAGCAGACGGTAAAACACCGCTGCCGAAAACCTTTTAAAAAAGGTCTCCCCTTGGCGGGAGATGCGCTTGCCGTACACCACATCGCTGCCAGCCCGCCAGGCGTTTATCATGGCCGGTATGACTTCCGGCGGGTCCTGCAGGTCCGCGTCTATAACAACCACCGCCCGCCCCCGCGCGTAATCCATTCCCGCGGTTATGGCGGACTGGTGGCCAAAGTTGCGGGAGAAATTTATAAGCGCGACGCCGGCGTCCCTTTCCGTCAGGCCGCCTATTATCTCCGCGCTGGCGTCCCAGCTGCCGTCGTTTACAAATATTATTTCGTAAGGCTCGCCAAGTCCGGCCATTACTGCGGTAAGCCTGCGGTAGCTTTCCATAATAACCGGTTCTTCGTTAAACACAGGAACAACCACACTTATAACAGGTCCTTTGTTCATACAATTCATCTTCCTACATATTCAGATTCAGATTAGCTGCCACTTGGGCAGCCATTCTAGGAACGTTCTCACAAACCCCACATTAATGGGCATGCCGGATAATATTGGGTAAAACAGCGCGAACAAGGCCGCGGCCACAGCCGCATAAGCGTACACAAGCTTCTTGCGGCCCTTGTCATAAAGCTCCTTAAGCCCGTAAGTCACCATCAGTATGATAAAGGGCACGCACGGAAAGTAATGGTAAATATACGTTGTGCGTGAAATAAATATCCACGGAAGATACTGGGACCCATAGGCAACGGCAAGGGTAAAGGCCAGCCTGTCGGAGCGGCGTCCGGCGCGCCACAGGCACCAGCACAGCGCGGCTATGCCGGCCCACCATATGGCGGGGTTGCCAAAGGAGCTTATGGACATTTTAACGTCTCCGGAAGCGTCCGCCGCAAAGTAGAAGATAGGACGCCAATCCAGCGGCCACTGCCACCACTTTGAGGAGAAGCTATGCTCCGAAACAAGCGTGGAGTGATAGCGGAACATGTCGAGCTGATTCTTTATTATGCTGTTAAGCCCGTCCGAGCCGGGGGCCGCCAGGAAGAAGACATAGGAGGCGCAGTAAATAGCGGCGGGCACGGCGATAAAGCAAACAACGCAGCAACAAAGGGTAGCGCCTGTTTTTTGCCAAAATTTACGCGTGACCTCCGGCTCGTCACCGTACATAAATTCATTCATACGGCGGCCCAGTACGCGGAAAAACATGACGGCGATACCGGCGCAGGCGTATATGCCCTGCCATTTTGACGCCACGGCCAGCCCCATGAATACCCCAGCCAGCGCCAGCGGGACCATTGCGCGCGCTGTGGAGGCCCGATAAAAACTCTGCTGGGTATAGATATACATACAACAATACATGCCCATTATAAAAAATGTCACATACGTGTCAATAGTCGCGATACGGGTTTGGGCAAAATGCATGAAGTCCACAGCAAGCAGCAGCGCGGCGCAAGCCGGCCACAAGCCGTCCCCGCGGAATACCTGCTTGGCGAAGAAGTACATCAGCGGCAGCATAAGCGCGCCGAACAGGGTTCCCATAAACCGCCAGCCAAAGGGCGTCATTCCAAAGAGGCGCACGCCAAGGGATATTATATTTTTTCCCATTGGGGGATGTGTCCATTCATAGACGCTCATTTTATGGACAAATTCATAGGCTGTGCGGGCATGGTAAATTTCGTCAAAATAAGTGCCGTTCATAAAGCTGGACCGTTCGGGCACAAGGTGCTGCTCGTCCGTCAGTGGGGCCGCTTCCGGGCTGGCCGCGGACACGGGCAGCGGTCCGTTGGCCGTGCTAAAGCCCACCTCGTTAAGCATAAGGTTATTCGACTGTGACCTCAGCCGCAGGTAACGTCCGGTTGTGCCTATCACTAATTCTTCCCAGATAAACACGTTAAACTCCTTTACGTCGCCAACCAGGGTCCAATGCTCCTGGTCGTCGGACACTTCCACGCTGAACGCCTCGTCGTGCCGCGCCCCTGTATAAAACTGCAGCTTTGGTATGAAGCCTATACCGCCCAAGTCCAGTACGGCTGCTTCGCCCTTGGCGGGCGTCCATACGGTTTGGGGCGCGGCGGTATCGCCTAAATTATAAAACGCCAGAGCGCTGTAGGCAAGAGTAATTGCCGCCATAATCAGGAAGTCCCGAGGGGTGAGTTTCGCCAGCCCCGGCGGCGTTTCCACTCGCAGCCGACGCTCGGCTCGCAGCCGACGCTCGGCTCGCAGCCCCGAACGTTCCGGCCCTTCGGTCCGCGGGCGGCGGTCCGCCTCAATTGAGGGCGGAGCGTTTGGAACGCCCGGGGCTTCTGGTTCGAGGTTCTCGTAAGTTACGGGGGCGTGGGCGGAACTGTCATTCCGCTGTTCTGGGTCATACCGCCGGCCTTTGAGACAAAGTATCGCCAGCATGAAGACCGTAACCAGCGCGTTAAACAGGGATATATAGGTAATATAGGGCGCGAGCAGGTCAAGGGTGTTCCCGCCGCGCAGCATTCTCAGCACGACCGCGCAGTTTGCCAAGAAACCTAGGGAATAAAGGATGTAGAGCGCGAGCTGTTCCTTGCCGCGCCGGAATTTTCGCCGCCTAAGGGTGATTTGCCCGCTGAGACGCGGCGAAAACGCGGCTTCGCGCTCAAGGGACACCCCGCCGTTAGCTTGTTCGTCGGGTTCTCTTAGGAATTTCCGCCGCCTAAGGGTGATTTGCCCGCTGAGACGCGGCGAAAACGCGGCTTCGCGCCCTTGTTCGTCGGGTTCTCTGCTGTGCAGGAACGCGCACAAAAAGAACATCAGGGAAGGATACAAATAGCGTTCGTGCATTTTAACAGAGGTCATGAACACCAAGGCGTTAATCAGTCCGGCGGCAAAGAACACGCCGGATTGGGAGCTGTCTTTCAGAAGGGCCGCAAAACACAGCGCCACAGCCAGCAGTATAAAAAAGGCGCCCATGGCGTAGTAGGAAACTTCCAGCTGACCCAAGGCAAAGGCTGTTTGGGAGGCGTCCTTCCAATTCGCCCCAAGCAGTTCATATATATTCGCGGCGTTTACTGAAGCGTAGGGGTAGGAGGCCAAAGTCTTGATGTACTGGGTTAAAATCGGCAAGAAGTCAAAATCCTTGGTAAAGGGCGCCATGCCAAGGAAGAACACGCCAAGGCACGCGGCTGCAATAATGAAGATTTCCTTGAACGCCTCATCCCTTTTGACCTTAAAGATTTCCTTCAAAGCGAAGATGTATATGGGCGCGAAAATAAAGGTCTGGGGTTTAATAAGCGCGGCTGCGGCGAAGATAATATAGGCCGCGCGAAAGCGCTTCTGGGTCAGCGTGTAAAGGGACAGGGCCAGCGCCAGGGTATGGAAGGCGTCCACCTGCCCCCATACCGCGGAATCCATAATTATGGCGGGGTTAAGGCCAAAGGCAAGGGCAAACAGCCAGGGCTTATTTCCTTGGCGCTCCGTCCCCGCCGGAAGCTCCGTCCCCGCCGGAAGCTCCGTCCCCGCCGGATGGTCCGGCCCCGCCGGATGGTCCGGCCCCGCCGGAAGTTCCGTCCCCGCCGGATGGTCCGGCCCCGAGCGTTTGCCCGCGATATTATAGATAAACGCGCTTGCCGCCACATCGCACAAAAGAGCGGGGAGTTTTACCGCAAAGGCCATTGCCAGGCTGCCGTTTTCCAATTTAAAAACCTCGGCCAACATTCCCACATAATAGAGCGCGTACAGGTAGCCCGGGGTATAATCCACAAACACGCCCGAGGAATAAAACCCGCCGAAGCCGTTCCTATACAGCGCTCTGCCCCACTGGGCAAAACAATTTACGTCAATGGCGCAGCTTTTGTCCAGCAGCACACCCGCGGCCCGCGCTATAAGGCACAGCGCCGCGACGCCCCACATACCGAGGCGGCCCGCCGGGGCCGGCCACACGCGCCAGCGCTTTAACGCAAAAAAGATTGCCGCGAATATTACCAATGATTGTATAAGCGAAAGTACATGCATAAATTACTACTTCCTAGAATGAATTTTATATTTGAGGGCCTTTCAAAAACTTGGGTGGGCCAGTGGTATTTCGGCGCTTACTTTCTTGGTTTACCCTGTTATTATAAAGACGAACCCTAGGGCCTGTCTGAAAACTTGATTCCGATAGCCGAGCGGGCTCGGCGCGGCGTGAAGCGTCGAGCGGGCTCGACTGGGACCAAATCCGGTGGGACCGGAATATCCGGTGGGGCCAAATCCGGCGGGGCCAAATCCGGTGGGACCGGAACATCCGGCGGGGCCAAATCCGGCGGGACCGGAACATCCGGTTTCATTGCAGCGGGTGGCGTGTTTCATATTTGGGTTTAATCAGTAGACACATTTATTTCCAAGTGCATTAAAAAGCCTGTATTTATGCGGGAATTTAGCTGCTATGGGAAAATATGTGTCTACAACTTTTGAAACACGCC